>DAHUXF010000009.1 GCA_027307295.1 Acidobacteriaceae bacterium | reverse complement strand
CGGCTCTCCGCACAAGGCCACGTCGCAGTTTGTCTTGCGCATGGTGGCAACCGGCGTGGCAGAAGGATGCGGCCCGATCGCAACTGTAATCGCCTTGCTTTTCAGACCCGCAAGCCACTCCATGGGCACCCGGAGCTCCGGAGGCGGACAACGCCAGAAGAGATACGAAGGAGCCGTTGGCATCACTAGAAAATCCGGCAGGAAGCTGTTCATCTTTCGCTTGGCTTCTTCCAGAGCAAGGTTGTCCGTTTGCGCGTCAATCAGCAGTGCATCATGTCCGGCGGCACGGAGCTGGTCAGCGGCAAATAGTAGTTCCAAAGGAACATGAGGTTCACGGCAGCCGAAATAGGTTGAACCTTTGAAGTCCCAGTTGGGATTGACCAGGGCAAACTTCATCCCGCCCCCGGAAAATTCTGTGGCCAGCGCGAACGGGCCAATCGCGGGCGCATGCGCCTTGCGCGGCAGGGCCAGCACACGATAGTTCCGCTCCCAGAAATCCTGCAAGTGCTGGATGGTTTGCCGGAGCCCGACCTGCCGCTTCCAGCCAGTATGGTTTTGAATTTTCGCTGTGTCCGTGAGGTAGACAAGCTGGTCGCCCGGACGCGGCGGCGCGTAAACGCATTTGAGCCGGCGTCCGGTCAGCAGCTCGATTTCATCCATCAACTCCAGCAGTGAAGTGGCGTTCTCCGGGCCGCCCCCCAGGTTGTAAACTTCAGTCCGGGTGACATCAAGGTTCTGGCGAACAAAATCAAACGCGCGCAACAGATCGGATATATACAGCACGTCGCGCACCTGCCGTCCGTCTCCATAAATCACCACGGGCTGCTCCTGCAGCGCCGAGTAAACGAAGTGAGCTACCCATCCCTGGTCTTCCGTCCCAAACTGGCGGGGGCCGGCGACGCAGGACATGCGCAAAACCACGGTGGGCAGGCCATAAATGCGGCCAAAGTCACGGACATATTGGTCTGCCGCGCCTTTGGAGCAGCCGTACGGAGAATGAAAGTCGAGAGCCTGCGATTCAGAGACCGCCTGCCGTCCCGTATATCTCTTACCCGTGACCACGGGCATGCCGAGTCCCAGTTCGCCGTAAACTTTGTTCGTGGAGGTATAAAGGACAAAAGGCTTGTGGCCGCAGCGGCGTGCGGCTTCCAGAACATTGAACGTCCCGGCAAGATTCACGTCAAAATCCAATCGCGGATCAGCAACCGAGGTGGTGACGGCCACCTGCGCAGCCAGATGATAAATCTCCTGGGCATGGGCCACGGCTTTCTCCACCTGCCGCGCATCGCGCACATCGCCGACCGTGACCTGGAGCCGGCCTGAGTTCCCTGCCGCCTGTCTCAGCCATTCCAGGTTATGGTGGACACCCGCCCGCGTGAGATTATCGAAAACATGCACCTTCGCATCGCTCCTGGTAAGCAGTGCATGCGCCAGGTTCGATCCGATAAAGCCGGCCCCGCCAAAAATAAGTACGGAGCGGCTTTCCTGCTTCCGCATGGTTCCCCCTTTTTGCGTTTCCTGCTGACTAGGCGGTCAACCCAAAATCCGTCAGATGGGCCACCGCGTCAGCGGCCCGGTCCTGCGGCCGTTGCGAGCACAACCATTGCACCAGCTCCTTCAGCCCGCTGGAAAAATCAACTTCCGGCGCATATCCCAGGAGCTTTCCCGCAGCCGAGATGTCGGCAAAACAGTGGCGTATATCTCCAGCGCGATATCTTTGCGTGAGTTCAGCAGGAATTTCAGTCTGCATGGCACGCGACAGTTCTACTGCCACTTCGCGAATGGAAATGGGACCACCCGAACCGATATTCAACGCCCGTCCATCGGCTTCAGCGCGATCCATGGCCAGCAGGTTGGCCCGCACCACATCCTGCACGCTCACAAAATCACGCATCTGTAAGCCATCCTCAAAGATCAACGGCGGCTTGCCGTTCATCAGGCGCGCAGCAAAGATCGCCGCCACGCCGGTATAAGGATTGGATAGCGCCTGCCGTGTTCCATAAATATTGAAGTAACGCAGCGCCACCACCGGCAAGCCATACGTGCGGCCAAAGAGCAGGCACATTTCTTCCTGGTCTTTTTTAGAAAGAGCATAGATGGAGCTTGCTTGCATCGGCTTGGATTCATCTGTCGGGATGGGCGTAAGCGCCTCATCGCACGCCGGGCAATTCGGCTCCCAGGTGTGCATCCTGAGCTGCTCCACGGTGCGCACCGGCGGAGCAACCTCTCCGCAGCTCAGAAAAAGATATTTTCCTTCTACGTAAATGGAAATGGAAGAAGCCAGCACCAGCTTCTGGACGCGTCCTTTGCGGTGCAGCAATTGCTGCAGCAGCACGGCTGTGCCTTGCGTGTTGGAACCCATGTAATGGGCAATCTCATACATGGACTGCCCCACGCCGACAGCAGCCGCCATATGGAACACCACATCCACGCCCTGCAGCGCGCGGCGCAATGCGGCGGCATCCTGCACGTCGCCATGAATGAACTCCGCTTCCGGAGACAGATAATCCGGAATGCCATCATGGTGGACCTGTTAGGTCAGGTTATCGAAGATGCGGACATGGTGTCCGGCCAGGAGAAGAGCATCGGCCAGGTGCGAGCCCACAAAGCCTGCTCCTCCGGTGATAAGTATGTTTTTTGCCATGCTTACTCGGCTCCTATGAGTACCTCTTTGTTCTTTTTTGCGGCAGCATATTTACGCACCGCCCACACGGCGAACTCCACAAAATCCTCCACGCGCCGGGGCGGGCTGGTGTAATGCGGCTCCAGTCCCAGATGCTCCGGGGTAAAGCATAAAGTCAAAGTCGTAGTGAATGGCTCCAGTGCGCCCATCTGATGGTCAAACCAGGCTTCAGCATTGGGACGAAAGCTGTCTGCCCAGCTGATGCCGGTGCGCAGATACTTCACACCCAGGCGCTGCAGCCAATCCACAGCCAGGGACAAGCGCGGGTCCTCATAATGAAACCACTGGCACATTCCCATTCCAGAGGGGAACGATCCAGCCGCCAGTTTGGGCGTCCCATCTTCGCGCAGCAGACCCATGTAGTAATGGCGATAATAAGCGCTGCCTTCAGCTTCCTTGTGCCGTGTGGTCGCGGTCCATGTGGCAGGCAGGTCCAGCAGGCTGTACCAGTGCACGCGGTCCACAATCGGCAACAGCAGCTCCGCTGTCCGCTGCAACCCAAAAGCCTGCACTTCCTCAGCCCCGAACGACGATACGCCCACCTCTGAGACCCACACAGGCTTGTTGGTGACCGCGCGGATTTCATCAATTTTCTTCGGCCACTCATGGATCTGCCAGTGGTTCCAGTCCAGCGGAAAGCCGTGTATGGCAACCACATCCACGGCATCAAGAACGCCATAGGACCCCAGCAGTTCAATGAAGTTGGGATCTATCGGTGAGATGCCGCCCAGCACCAGCGGAAGGCCGGGATTCTCCCGGCGTATGGCTTTGCTGGCCGCGATCACCATGGAGGCAAAGAGCTTCCAGTCAGGATCGCGCTTGAAATCCCAGTGGGAAAGATTATTTGGCTCATTCCACAGCATGACTGCTTCAACCATGCACGCACCTTTGCACAAGAGCTGGGCCGACTACAGGGTGCCCGCTAATTCATGGTCCAAAATATATTTGCCGTCTCCCCGTGAGACATTTCTGGGAGAACAAATCCAGGTTTCCTGTTCCGGATGGGCGGTGATTTCCAGGCCTGAGCTGCGCAGCATGCCTTCCATGGCTCCGTGATTAGGAATCCACCAGTTGGTGGGGTCGCCGGCATAGCTTTTCTCAATGAAATACATGCAGGGAAAATCCGGTTTGTCAAAAATCTCCTTGTTCCAGAAGTGATAGTCTTCCCGCAATTCCGGGCTGGTGAGCGCGCCGCGCATCATGGTCTGAAACACCAGGCTGCCTTTCACTTTCTTAATGACTTTATCCAGCGCAAACAGGGGATAGCGCAAATGGTAAAAGACCCCCATGAACAGCACGTAGTCAAACTGGCCCGGTATGGAGTCAACATCATAGACGGAACATTTGACAAACTCGATGTCCAGGCCCAGAACAGAGGATGCAAAGCGGGCCTGTTCCAAATAACGGTCGTCCACGTCCACGCCCAGGACGCGGCTGGCGCCCCTCTTTTTCAATTCAATGGAGTGGAAGCCGCCGTTGCACCCCACGTCAAGCACGGTTGCCCCGGAAAGATCAGCTGGCAGGGCAGGAGCAATATGCTTCCACTTCACATTAGGGAAATCACCCAGAAAATGGTGCGGCGCGGTAAAGGTGCCGTTCAGATCAATATTGTGGAACCATTCGCCCATCTCTGAAATGCGCCGGGCCAGTTCCTGGCGGACATTCAAATTTTCCGCCGGGCCATCCCCGCGGATGTCCGCTCTAATTGTGACCATCGCTAAAACCGATTCCCGTTCAGGCTATAAAATTGTCATTGAATTAGACTCAGCCAATCAGAGCTGGGATGTCCTGCTCACACTCCCATTGACTGTCGCGCTCTTCAGACGCGGCATTTAACGAAAAAATACCGCTCCGCGCACACCGCGGATTTAAGGCGGGCGCATCTTGCTCCCGCTCATCCAGTGACAAGATTGTACGATGATTTGCCGAGCACAACGTGCGGCGGCGGACAACAGCTAAACGGCACGGCGTCCAGTCACCAGATTAATAACCGCCACGACCAGCGCGATGACCAGGAGAAGGTGAATCAGCCCTCCAGCCACATGGAATCCCCAGCCCAGAAGCCAAAGGATGATGAGAATTGTAAAAATTGTCCAAAGCATGGAAACCCCTCAAGTGGTAGACAAGAAACATCAAAGTGCTACAAGGCTTAAGAGGCAGCTTGCAGAAGCGGAGTTGTCTTAGGAAGTGGATTTTGCGGGGGAGCAGATTTGGCAGGAAGGGGAAGTCAATTTGTGCGCTCGCAGATAACTAACAGCGAGCAAAAGGGATACTGCCCCAAAAATAGCGCACACCGAACTGCGGCCTTTTATAAAAGGGCCCCAGTTCGGTGCGAAGGGGGTTAGTTATTTCGCGGCAATCTGACCGGACACAGGCGCCCCGGCCCAGTGCGTGATGCCGTATTCTTTCAGCTTGCGGTACAAGGTGGTCTTGCCGATGCCCAAGGCGCGAGCGGTCATCAGTTTGTCACCATTGAGTTGTTGCAAGGCCTCAAGAATGGCCTGTTTTTCCAATTCAGCCAGCGGCAGAATTCTTGCCTGCCTGTCAGGAATTGACGTGCGCATCACGGCGGTGCGGATGTGCGGGGGAAAATCGGCGCTTTGCAATACAGGATCTGGACTCATGGCGGTAGCCCTTTCCAAACAGTTCTCTAATTCACGTACATTGCCCGGCCATTCGTAAAGTTGCAAGAGCCTCATGGCTTCACCACTGAGGGAGTATTGGACCTGCCGGGCCTGTCCAATACGTTCCAGAAAATATTCCGCCAGCAGGCGAATGTCTTCTTTGCGCTCGCGCAATGCCGGCAAACGGAGATTCACCACATTCAGGCGGAAGAAGAGATCTCGCCGGAAGGTGCCTTGCTGCACCGCCATTTCCAGATCGCGGCTGGAAGCGGCAACAATCCTTATATCCAGGGAAACGGCCTTGGTGCTGCCTTGGGGATAAAATTCCCTTTCCTGCAAGGCGCGGAAAAGCCGGGCCTGAACGTCGAGCGGCATTTCACCGATCTCATCCAGAAACAGCGTACCGCCGCTGGCAAGAGCGAACCCGCCATCTTTTGCCCGCGCGAGGGTAGTGGTTTTCATGGGGCCGAACAGTTCATTCTCCAGTTGTCCTGGAGCGGGAGCGGCGCAATCAATCACCACAAAAGGACGGTCGTGATAAGGGCTGTCCGCATGGATAGCTCTTGCCACCGTTTCTTTCCCCGTGCCGGTCTCACCCTGAATGAGCACCGGATGCCGGCCCGTGGCCACCTTGGTAATGATGCGGTAAAGCTTTTGCATTTCTGGTGAGGTTCCCAACATGCCTTTGTATCCTGGATTGTTCTGGAGATGTTCGCGTGAGATGCGATGTTCCAACGAATTTCTTAGCCGTCCGGCGGCCCGCGTCAGCAAGGCCTTGAGTTCTTCCGTCTTGAAGGGCTTGCGCAAAAAATCACAAGCTCCGTTTTTCATGGCCGCCACCACGGAATCCACGCTGGCGTGGCCGCTAAGCATGATCACTTCAGTTTGCGGATGAAGTTCCTTGAATTTGGCAACCAGTTCCATGCCATCCGGCGTGGGCTGATGAACGTCCAGCAGCACCACGTCGACGGGTTGTGATTCCATCTGCTGCAGGGCCGTGCGCGCATGGTCCGAGGTATAGACCTTGAATCCCATGCTACCGGCCGTTTCCTTGCATAAGTCTCGTACCCAGCGGTCGCCATCGACGATGAGCAGAAACAGCGACTCCGCGGGTAAAACCTCTTCCGGCGGTGTGATACGCGCTACGCTCGATGACATATACTCCCTTTCAGATTGTCTGGCAGCCGCGCGCTGAACACTCTGGCCGGACTCTCTGAGATGTCCCTCTCAGAACCGCCTAAAAAATTGCTGTGGTGCTGTGAAACAACTTGCAGGAATAAAGTCAACGCGTGCTCACCTTAGAAAGTTAACTTTCTACTGGCAACTTAAATGAGGGCAGCGCTATTTCCACGCTAACAGTTAAAAATTTCCAATTTCAGAACAGCAAACCTGCAAACAGGCTCCATTAGGCCATTGTCCGAACGGCATATATCCCGCAACCATTACTTAAGAGCTACACATCTTGACTTGGGAGGAAGCCGCACGATACCTTCGCGGAAAGCCTTTCCAGCCAATCTCAGGGAGAAACTTAGTGCCTTTTCAACGGATGATTACGCTCACCACCGACTTCGGTATCACGGAGCATTATGTGGGTGCCATGAAAGGAGTCATTTACAACATTCATCCCGCAGCCCAGGTGGTGGACATTACCAACTCAGTGCAGTCGTTTGACATTCTGGATGGCGCGCTCGCCATCTCGCAGGCCTACAGCTATTTCCCGAAAGATACGGTGCATGTGGTGGTGGTTGATCCTGGCGTGGGAGGGCCGCGCCGGCCCCTTCTCGCAATCGTGGGCGAACATCTGTTTGTTGCGCCGGACAATGGCGTGCTCTCTCTGGTCTATGAGCGTGAAGAGCGGATCACCGTACGCCATATCACCTCTGACCATTATTTCCATCAACCGGTCAGCAACACGTTCCACGGCCGTGACATCTTTGCGCCTGTTGCCGCTTATCTGAGCAAGGGCGTGGAGACGAGCAAATTCGGCGAGGAGATTACTGACTATGTCCGTTTCCTGGCTCCCAGTCCCAAGCCTGAAGGCGTGAACGCATGGAAAGGCGTGGTGCTCAAAACGGACAAGTTCGGTAATTTGATCACCAACATCAGGCCCAAAGACGTCCCGCAGATTTTTGACGGCACCGCTGCCGCGTTCAAAATCACCGTGGGCAAAGCCGAGGTGACGAAACTTGTCTCCAGCTATGCCGCCGGGGCGCAAGGCGAGTTGTTCGCGATCCTGGGAAGCAGTGGTTTTCTGGAAATCTTTGTCAATAAGGCCGCCGCGTCACGGCTGGCTGGCGCAGATAAAGGCAGTGAAGTAGGGCTGGCGCTGATGTAAATTAAGGCAGCAACCTGACCATCATTCTTTCAAGGGCCAGTGCCTGGCTTTCCGATTTACTTCCATCCACTGGCCTTTGGGCCGGCCAATCCGGGATGCGTTACACTTTCACCATGCGCCAACTCTTACGTTTTTTCTGGAATGCAACCCGAGGCCACCGGCTGGCTCCCTGGCGCAGCCCGTACCTCCGCTGGCGCATGGAAACCTATTCCGGCCTGAAGATGGACAAAATCGGCTTTTGGGAGTTCTGGGGATTCATGATCCGCGAACGCCGCCAGCTCCGCCACTTTCTGCACTGGACCAAGGACATGGAAAACTACGCGCGTCCCAAGCCAAAGAACCCGTGAGATGGCTTACCACTGATTCGCACTGATAACACTGATAGGAACCCAGTCAAAAACCTGTGGCCCGCATGAAGCCGGCATGGTACACAAAGAGCAAGTGAAACAAATCAGTGTTCATCAGCGTTGATCTGCGGTAGGAATTCTGTTTTTCGCCCGCAAAAATTTCCACCGCGATTTACTTCGGGGGCCGGGACACGAGCTTATTCAGATCAGTGTCATCTGTGCTTATCAGTGGTAGAGAATCCTGCTAAATATCGTATTTCTTCAGCAGATGCCGGAACGAGCGATAGGAGACCTTCAGCAATTCCGCGGCGCGGATCTGCACGCCGCCGGCCTGTTGCAGTGCCGATGCAATGAGCGAGCGTTCGATATCGGCGACATATTTTTCAAAATCCATGCCATCGGAAGGCACGTGAGGATGGCCGTTTTGAGCAGCCGTGGCGACGCGTGTTCGCGGCTGGTCCGCTTCCAGGTCCACGGCCAGTTCGTCCGTGCTCTCCATGGCCACAGCGCGCTCAATGGTGTTTTCCAACTGCCGCACATTGCCGGGCCACTCAAAGCCTTTGAGCGTCTCCAGCGAGTCCTGGCGGATGCGCAAGATGCTCTTCTGCGCTGCGCCGGCATATTTTTTGAGGAAGTGGTTGGCCAGCAGCTCCACATCTTCCCGGCGCTCGCGTAATGAGGGCACCTGGATGGGAATCACGCTCACGCGATAGTACAGGTCTTCGCGGAAAGTATTGGCGGCAATCATTTCCCGCAGGTCGCGATGGGTGGCCGCAATCACGCGCACGTCCACCGGCGTTTCCTGTGACCCGCCCACGGGACGGACAGTGCGTTCCTGCAGGACGCGCAGCAGCTTTACCTGCATAGACAGCGTCATTTCCGCAATTTCATCAAGAAAAATGGTGCCGCCGCTGGCCACTTCAAAAAGGCCGCGCTTGTTCTGGCTGGCGCCGGTAAACGCGCCCTTCACATAACCGAATAGCTCGCTTTCCAGCAGCGTCTCCGGAAACGCGCCGCAATTAATGGAGATAAAGGGCTCCGTGGAACGCGGCGAGCAGGCATGCACGGCGCGCGCTACCAGTTCTTTGCCCGTGCCGCTCTCACCATAGATCAGCACGGTGCTGCCGGTAGGGGCCACGGTGCGGATGGTGGTCTTCAGCTTTTCAATGGCCGGGCCGGTGCCGATGATATTGTCGAGCGAATTGCGGCTGGCGGCGTCACGCTTGAGCGCGAAGTTGACCCGCTGCAGCGTCAGGGTATCCAGCGCGCGCGCCACGGCAATCTTCAACTCGTCCAACAGGCCGGGGCCTTTATGTATGTAGTCAAACGCTCCGCCTTTCACGGCCTGCACCGCTGCTTCATAGTCTTCTACGGCGGTGATCAAAATGACGGAGGTCTCCGGTGAAGATTGGCGGGCAAAACGCAGCACTTCAATGCCATCCGTCTGCGGCATTTTGATATCTGTGATCAGGAGCTCATAGTTGGCGGAGCTGAGTTTCTTTTTGGCTGCTTCACCGCCATTCACGGTCTCTACGCGATGGCCGTCTTTGCGCAGGGAGATGTCCAGCATTTCACAGATGGAGCGCTGGTCGTCGCATACAAGAATGCTAGCCATGCGTCACCTCCGCGCGCAGAGGAACGTCTTCTCCGTCTGGCTCCGCTGCCCTGGCATTGAGAAGTTCAAGAATGAACTCCGCGCCGCTGCCCGGAGGAGATTGCACAAAAATCTTACCGCCGTGCGCCTGCACAATCTGGTACACGATGGCGAGTCCCAACCCGGTCCCGCCTTCAAAGCTGGACTGGAATGGCTCAAAGATCTTTTCCGCCAGCTTGGCGGGAATGCCTGGCCCGGTATCGCGAATGCCGATCCGCAGAAAATCGCCGGAAACGCGCGCGGAAACAGTAATGGTCCCCTTGCCTTCCATGGCCCGGACAGCGTTCTCCAGCAGGTTCCAGAACACCTGCTTGATCCTGTCCGGATCGGCGGCGGCATAAGCGTGGGCCAGCGCGTAGTCGCGCACAATCGTCAGCTCTTTTGTCTGCGAGCGGTTGTCCAGCAGGAGCAATGTGTCCTCCAGCAGCGGAAGCAGGTCCAGGCGGGTAAACTTGAAACTCTTCTCGCGCGAGTACACTAGAAAATCCGAGATGATGGCATTCAGGCGCGTGGATTCACGGGTAATAATATTGACCAGCGTTTTTTGCTCATCGTTAAACGGCGTGACTTCGGCCAGCACGTTAATCGATCCGGCAATTGAGGCCAATGGATTGCGAATCTCATGGGCGATACCGGCGGCCAGACGTCCCACTGCGGCCAGGCGGTCGCGCATGCGAACTTCGCCTTCCAGGCGGCGCAATTCCGTGCGGTCTTCAAATGTGTAAACGTATCCAATGGCCCCTTCACCAGGAACGATCAACGGCGTTACGTTCACATCAAAAGTTTTTTCTTTCCCCTCCGGAGTAAGGCCGCGGACCTCATTCTGCGCAGAGAGCGATCCGGGCTGGGGAAGACAATCGACAAACAAATCCGAGATATGCCGCCCGTACACGGAGGACGTGGAGCGCTCCAGCAGCTTTTGTCCCGGAGCGTTCATCAAAGTAACCAGGCCTTCAAGGTCGGTGGTGATCAGGCCGCTGCGGATGGAATGAATTACGTTTTCATGCAACGCCTGCAGGCTCAACAGCTCGCCGCTCTTGTCGCGCAACTCCATCCCAGCCTGGCGGACCTTGGCGGAGAGAGCGCTGGAAAGCTGCGCCACAGCCAGATAGGCGAAAAAGTTGACGAGAATGACCACCTGAAGCGATTTCAGGTCGCCGCGGGGAGAAATCTGGAACGAAGGGATGCGGTCAAAATAGCTGAGCTCCAGCAGCGCGCCAAAACAAATAAAAGACAGCGCCGCCGTTAAATAGGCCCAATAGCGCGGCAGCAGGATGCTGGCCACGATGATGACCAGGGGATAAAGAAAGTTGAAAAAGGTATCGATGCCGCCGGTGACGTACACCACGGCGGTGGCAAAGGCCAGATCGGTAAAAATCTGGACGATGGCCTGCAACTTGAATTCCTGCCACAGCGAATGCAGGACAATAAAAAACACCGAGATGGTGTACCAGACCAGCGCGAGAGTAATGAAAAGGCGGACGTTGACATTGTTCGGCGTGAGATTGACGATCAATAGCTCAACGGCTAGCAGGAACGAGATAATAATCACCCGGACCTTCACCAACCATGCCAGCCACGCCTGCTCGTTAAACCGAATGTCTCCCATCTTTGCCTGTTCTTATCTTATTCATTTCAGTTAGAAGCCCGCTTGCATGGCAAGCGGGCCCGATCGATGGTTGCGCCGCGTCTCCTTTAGCCGGAAAGCTTTGAGATCATTGAGAACAGCGGCATGTACAGCGATACCACGATGCCGCCTACAGCCAGGCCGAGGAAGCCGATCATGATAGGCTCCAGCAACGTCAGCATGTCCTTGGTGGCCGCGTCCACCTCGTCCTCGTAAAAGTCTGCGATTTTCTGCAACATGGCGTCCATGGCGCCGGTGGCTTCACCTACGCCAATCATCTGCGTCACCATGTTGGGAAAAACCCCGCTTTCTTTTAACGGATCAACGATGGTCCGGCCTTCTTCCACCGCTTTCCTCACCTTCATTAAGGCATCTTCTAAAACGGCGTTTCCAGACGTGCGGGCCGTAATTGTGAGCCCCTCCAAAATCGGAACGCCCGAAGTGATCAGAGTGCCCAGGGTGCGGGTAAATCGCGCCACGGCAATTTTCCTGAGAACATTACCCAACACCGGCAGATTCAGCAGGAACTTATCAAACAGGTAGCGGCCCTTGGGATCTTTACGCATATATTTGATGCCGAAAAACCCCATCAGCAACAGAGCAAAGCCAACCCACCAGAAGCGGCCCACAAAATTGCTGAGGCCCACCACGATCTTGGTGGGCAAAGGCAGATCAACGCCCATGCTGCTGAACATATTGGCGAAAATGGGCACCACGAATTTGAGCAGGCAGCCCACCACCAGGACGGCAATCGAGATCACCGATACCGGATAAATCAACGCCGACTTCACCGCCGATTTGAGCTTTACGGCCTTTTCAACATAAGATGCCAGGCGCTGCAGGATGGTAACGAGAATACCGCCGGCTTCGCCCGCTTCAATCATGTTGGTGGTGAGTTCGTCAAAAATCTTGGGGTACTGGCGCATGGCATTGGAGAGCGTTGAGCCGCTTTCCACGCTCTGCCGCACTCCCGTGAGGCTCCGCTGAAAAACCTGGTTCTCCTGGTTGGACGCCAGAATGTCCAGACACTGCACCAGCGGAAGGCCGGCATCAATCATCACGGAGAACTGCCGGAAGAACACCGCCGTATCTTTGACGGGCACTTTGCCGGTGCCAAACGTGGGCAGGTTAAACTCCTTGCCCTTTTCCTTGATGGCTCCCGGCGTAATGCGCTCGCGCCGCAGCAACATCGTGACTGCGGCTTTGTTATCGGCCAAACGCTCTCCGGCAATCTTCTTGCCCTGAGCATCAGTCCCTGTAAATGTAAATACCGGCATACCGTACTCCTCTTGTCCTATTTGCCTACCAAACAGGGGAGTTGAAAAACAAAATTATTTGCGCGCCGGCGCTGCGGCCGCGGATTTTGTGGCTTGTACGCCACGGTTAATCATGTCCTGCAGTTCGTCCGGCATGGAAGAACGCAGTAACGCAGTCTCCAGCGTGATCGCTTTCTGGAAATAGAGGCTGGCCAGAGACTGGTTGAAGGTCTGCATGCCGAATTTATCCTGTCCCGATTGCATGGCGGAGTAAACCTGATGGATCTTGTCTTCGCGAATCAGGTTGCGGACGGCGGCATTGGGCACCAGAATTTCCATGGCCATGGCGCGTCCCTGTCCGCCCACGCGGGGCAGCAGCGATTGGCAAAGAATTCCTTCCAGTACCAGTGAAAGCTGCGCCCGGATCTGCGACTGCTGGTGCGAGGGAAAGACGTCAATAATACGGTTGATGGTGGACGCCGCCGAGTTTGTGTGCAGCGTGCCGAACGTCAAGTGGCCGGTTTCCGCGATGCGCAGCGCCGACTCAATCGTCTCCAGGTCGCGCATTTCGCCGATCAGCACCACGTCCGGGTCTTCACGCAGCGCAGCACGCAGCGCGTTGGTGAATGACTGCGTATCCGAGTGGACTTCGCGCTGGTTCACCAGGCAACTCTTGTTCTGGTGCACAAACTCAATCGGATCTTCAATCGTAATGATGTGGTCGTGCCGCTCGGTGTTGATTTTGTCCAGCATGGCGGCCAGCGTGGTGGATTTGCCGGAGCCGGTTGGCCCCGTCACCAGGATCAATCCGCGCGGCTTGTCGCACAGGCGCGAAATGACCTGCGGCAAGTTGAGCTGCTGAAAGCTTTTGATCTCAAACGGAATAACGCGATATACCGCGCCCACGGCTCCGCGCTGGTTAAAACAATTGCCGCGGAAGCGGGCCAGCCCTTTCAGTCCGAAAGAGAAGTCCAGCTCCAGCGTTTCTTCAAAGCGGTGTTTTTGCGCGTCCGTTAGCACGCTGTACGCCAGCTGCTTGGTTTCAGACGGCGTGAGCGGCGGCATGTCCAGCGGCTGTAAATGCCCGTGTACGCGGACCTGCGGCGGCGAATTGGTGGTGATGTGGAGATCGCTGCCCGACAAATCCAACATCTTCTTTAACAGATCACTGAGTGTGACATTCATGATGCCGCTCTATCCCCTTGAACGTAAGTCTGAGAGACTCTTGCAAACTGAGACTCTTGCCAACGAAAACCCTGAAAATCTAAATTCCGCCGCCGTGCTTTTCCGGCAGGCCAGATTGATTCCGTCCTGACCCTGGCGCACTAGTGCAACGTTTCGCGCCCCACTTCTTCCAGCGTGGTCACGCCGTCTTTCACTTTCACTAAACCGCTGCGCCGCAGCGTGATCATGCCGCGTTCAATCGCTTTTTTCTTCAGCTCCACCGCGGACGCGCCAATCAGAATCAATTCGCGTATTTCATCGTCAACTTCCATGACTTCATAAAGACCCGCTCGTCCCTTGTACCCTGTGCCATTACAGTTGTTACAGCCTTTGCCTTTGTAGATCTTCACCGTCTTGGATTCCTCCACGGTGAACCCGGCTTCCACCTTGGCTTGCGGCGGCAAGGGGACTTCTTCCTTGCACTCAGAGCAAATGCGGCGAATCAGGCGTTGGGCACAAATCAAATGGACAGCCGTAGCCACCAGAAAAGGCTCAATGCCCATGTTCATCAGGCGGCTGATGGTTTCCGGAGCGCCGTTGGTGTGGAGCGTGGAAAGCACCAGGTGGCCGGTGAGCGCGGCCTTGATGGCGATTTCCGCCGTCTCAAAGTCGCGGATCTCGCCCACCAGGATCACGTTGGGGTCCTGGCGCAGAAAGGCGCGCAGCGAGGCGGCAAAATTCAACCCAATGGATTCCTTCATCTGCACCTGGTTCACGCCGTGCAACTTTAACTCCACCGGGTCTTCCGCCGTCATGATGTTGGTGTCCGGCTTGTTCAGCAGAGAGACGGAAGAATAAAGAGTGTTGGTCTTGCCGGAACCCGTGGGGCCGGTGACCAGCACCATGCCGTAAGGCTTGAGCACCGCGCGCTGAAATTTTTCCAGGGATTCCGGCTCAAAACCGAGCTTGGTCATGTCCAGGCGAAGGTTTTCTTTGTCCAGCAGCCGCATGACCACTTTTTCCCCCCACAACGTGGGCAGGCAGTTCACGCGGAAATCAAGCTGCTTTTTTTTGCCGCCGATCTGCATCTTCAGCATGATGCGTCCGTCCTGCGGCAGGCGCTTTTCGCTGATGTCCATCTTGGCCATGATTTTGATGCGCGATGTAATGGCGTCTTTCAACTTCATGGGCGGCGACATGATGTGCGCCAGCACGCCATCAATGCGGAAGCGCACGCGGTATTCTTTTTCATAAGGCTCAATGTGGATGTCGCTGGCCCCGCGCTTGACCGCATCGGTCATAATGATGTTCACCAGCTTGACGATGGGCGCTTCGTCGGCTGACTTTTCCAGTTCGTCCAGGTCCATCTCTTCCTGGTCGGCCTGGAGTTCAACGTCCGCCTCTTCTCCCATGGACGCCAACAGCTCATCGACGTTCTCTTCCTGCTGCGAGCCGCCATAGGCTTTCTCAATGGCTTCCAGAATGGCGGACTCGGAAGCGACCACTGGATCAATGTTGAAACCGGTCATGAACTTGATGTCGTCCATGGCGAACACATTGGTGGGATCGACCATGGCAATGGTCAAGGAAGCGCCCACGCGGCTGAGCGGAAGAATCTGGTAACGCTTGGCCGTCTCTTCCGGAATCAGCTTGACCACGGACGAATCAATTTCAAAATATTGCAGGTTAATTGCAGGCACGCCGTATTGGCGGGAAAGAAAATTGGTGACCTCTTCATCACTTACAAACCCCAAATTCACCAGCGTGGAGCCAAGGCGGGAATTCGGGCCGGCTTCACGTTGCGCTTTCAGCGCCTTATCGAGTTGGTCCGAAGTGATGATCTTCTCTCTGACCAGAAGATCGCCTAACCGTTGCGACATAAATTCGAGCGGGTCCTAAGGAAGAAATTTGTCTCTGTACATCAATTTTTGCGTGGCCGGGGGGACGGCCTTCTGAATCGTGGAAACTTGAACAGGGCGATTGTGAGCCGGGTGACAGAAATTGTCAATTAGCCCTTCCCCTCTAAGGTTCATGCACTTACGGGAGAAATGACTATATAGAGCAATGTACTTAAGGCGAACCGCTGATATGAGTTTTTTCTTGCTTTAACTTAGGATCGGCCTTTCAAAGCATAGCGGGATCACCTTAAATACTTCCGCTGAGAACAACTTACCGCAAAGGACGCAGAGAAAAGCTTTTTACTGGAAAAGACTTATGGACCGCAGGCGCCCCTCGCCTGCGTTACCAGGAAAAACATTTACCGCAAAGGACGCGAAAAAGCGCAAGGAGGATGGAAGCCAACGCTTATAACGAAGAAAACCAGCTATTCGCTGGTGAAGTAATCCACAGCCACGGGGTTTTCAAACAGTGAGTAGTCGCGGGTGACGATGGTGATCCCGGTCTCCGTGACGACATAATTCTTGGCATCTTCCACGGCGTCAAAGCCAATGACGGTGCCTTCCGGGATATGCACGTCGCGGTCAATGATGGCGCGGCGGATGCGGCAGTGGCGTCCGATATTCACGTGAGAAAAAATGATGCTGGCATCCACTTCCGTATAGGAATTCACGCGCACGTCCGGGGAAAGCACGGAATTGCGGACATAGCCGCCGGAAAGAATACAGCCGGGACAGACAATGGAATCAATGGACATGCCGGTGCGTCCGGGCTCGCCAAAGACAAACTTGGCCGGCGGATACTGGCGCTGGTGCGTGCGAATGGGCCAGTGCTTGTCATACAGGTTAAATACCGGCGAGACAGCCACCAGGTCCAGGTTGGCTTCGTAATATGCCTCAATCGTACCCACGTCGCGCCAGTACTGCGCTTCTTTTTTGTTCTCGTCAATAAAATTGTAGGAATAAATTTTGTATTGGCCCAGCAGTTTCGGCAGAATGTCATTGCCAAAATCGTGGGAAGAGTTGGGATCTTCAGCGTCTTTGAGCAGCACCGGCAGCAGCACATCGGTGTTGAACAGGTACACGCCCATGGACCCGGAAACCATCTCCGGGTTGTACGGCGAGCGCAGCTTGGTCTGCTTGGGCTTTTCCTCGAACCCGGTGATGCGGCCATGGCTGTCAATTTCCATGACGCCAAAGCGGTTGCACTCGCTGGGGTCAATCAGGATGGTTGCAAGCGTCACGTCCGCTCCGGCAGCCCGGTGCTGGTCCAGCATGAGCTGGTAATTCATCTTGTAGATGTGGTCGCCGGAGAGGATAAGAACGTGCTTGGAGCCCTCGCTGCCGATGGAGTAAATGTTTTGATAGACGGCGTCCGCCGTGCCCAGATACCAGTTATCGCTCACGCGCTTCATGGGCGGCAGATTTTCAATGAACTCTCCCAACTCGCGCGCCACCACAGAACCCCACCCTTCGCGGACATGCCGGTTCAGGGAAAGCGCCTTGTACTGCGTAAGGATGTACACCTTGCGCAAGTCAGAGTTAATGCAGTTGGAAAGCGTGATATCAATAATGCGGTATGCGCCGCCAAACGTGACAGCGGGCTTGGCGCGGTCACGCGTCAAGGGGTAAAGTCGTTCGCCGGCGCCGCCGGCCAGCAGTACTCCTAATGTATCTTTCATTCGTCTGGCAGAAGTTCAAAAACCGTGGGAGTTTCTAACACTCAGATGACTTTTTTATGCTAGCAGAAAAAGGCATCCCAAAGCGGGGCTGCTGCTCCGGGCGCCAGGCCGTTGGTTATAAGGAATCATCCACGCTGATGCGCAATGATTTCAGAAAACGCACATCATGGGCGCTGATCCTGAATTCCGGGTCGGCAGATTTTTTGCGTGAGCCCACCAGTTCCGCCGCGCTCTCCACGGGCTCTTCATCGCGACGGTTGAAGCCGACCGTGGCTTCCAGCACCAGAAAGATGTCAAATCCTTCGTCCTTGATTTTCGCGATCACATGCGCAATCTGGTCTGATTCGGAAAGCGAACCGTTGATGGCCTCTCCGAGTTCCTTCATCAGTTGTTTCAAGCGTGTATTCACCGCAATCCCTCTCTCCTGATTGGATGCCTGCAAGACCGCTTCCGCTTTACCTTTTGCAAGGATACGCCGATTTTCGGGCTACAATAGCCAAAATGCCGGAAATTTCCAACGTAAAGAACGCTCTCCAAACCGTTGTAAAGAAAGACCGCCTGCTCAATGCGCTGCTGGCCGGGGGAAAGTCGCTGGTTTTTTCCATTGGCCGGACTTTCTATGCGTTCTGGCTCCAGACCACAGGGCTGGTCTTTTTTATGTTCACGCTGGGCGGAGGAGCATCTCTGATTCGGCATTACCGCATCGACCATTTTGCTGACCATAAACGCCTCATGATTGAATCCGTTTTTACGCTGGCTTGTGCGCTATTCACGCTGCAATCATTCCTGCGGGCACGCCGCACCATGCGTTCCAGAAAGTAATAAGAGACTTCCGGTCACTGCTCCAATAAAGAGACAGGATAAACTTTTGTCGGCAACGATGCTCTCGCATCCTTTAGCATTATCATGGATGCGTTGGGACAATCATGCCGGAAGATACCAAACTCGCGTCGGAAACCGGTCAGCTTAAGACAATCGATCCTCAACCTCTTTATACGCCGGCTGACCTTCAGGGCTGGAGCTACGACCGTGACGTGGGTTATCCGGGTGACTTCCCCTTCACACGCGGCGTGCAGCCCACCATGTATCGCGGACGCCTGTGGACCATGCGCCAATATGCCGGCATGGGCGACGCGGAAGAATCCAACAAGCGCTACAAATATCTTCTTTCCCAGGGCACCACGGGCCTCTCTGTAGCGTTTGACCTGCCGACGCAGATCGGCATGGACTCGGACCATCCCATGGCCATGGGCGAAGTGGGCAAGGTAGGCGTGGCCATTGATTCCATTGAGGACATGGAGCGGCTTTTTGCGGGCATCAACCTGGAAAAGATTTCCACGTCCATGACCATCAATGCCAGCGCTGCGATTCTGCTGGCGTTGTATATCGCGGTGGCGCGGCGCTCCGGGGCCGATGTCCGCAAGCTGAGCGGCACGGTACAGAACGATATCCTGAAAGAATACATCGCTCGCGGAACATACATTTACCCGCCGCGCCAGGCCTTGCGCATCATCACTGACATGTTTGCTTATGCCAATGAGAACGTACCGGACTGGAACCCCATCTCCATCTCCGGCTACCACATGCGTGAAGCCGGTTGTACCGCCGTGCAGGAAGTTGCGTTTACCCTGGGCAATGCCATCGCTTATGTTGATGCCGCGCTGCATGCCGGGTTGGACGTGGACAAGTTTGCCCCGCGCCTTTCCTTCTTCTTTAACGCGCACAATCATTTTCTGGAGGAAGTGGCCAAGTTCCGCGCCGCCCGGCGCATGTGGGCGCGCATTATGAAAGACCGCTTTGGCGCAAAGAACCCGCGTTCACTGATGCTGCGCTTTCATACCCAGACCGCAGGCTCAACTCTTACAGCGCAGCAGCCGGAAAACAATATTGTCCGCACTGCGTTGCAGGCCCTGGCGGCGGTGCTGGGCGGGACACAATCTCTGCATACCAATGGCTTTGATGAAGCGCTGGGACTGCCCACCGAAGAAGCAGCGCGCATTGCGCTGCGCACACAGCAGATCATTGGCCATGAAACCGGGGCGGCAAATACGATCGACCCGCTGGCTGGTTCGTATTACATTGAGTCGCTGACCAATGAGATTGAGCGCCGCGCCCATTTGTATCTGGAAAAGATTGACGCTTTGGGCGGAACGTTGCGGGCCATTGAACTGGGATATATCCAGCAGGAAATCCAGAACGCAGCGTATGACTTCCAGCGCGCCGTCGATCATCTGGAAAGCGTGGTGGTGGGAGTAAACCGTTTCCAGAGTGAAGGCGAGAAGTCAATTCCGATTCAACGCATTGATGAAGCCCTGGAAGGCCGCCAGGTGGAACGGCTCCGTGCGCTGCGCCAGCGGCGCGACAAGACAGCCTGGGAGTCCGCGCTGCGCGCCGTTGCCGACGCAGCCACACAGGGATCCAACCTGATGCCGCACATCATCCACGCCGTGGAAAGCTACTGCACGGTGGGCGAAATCTCTGACGCACTGCGCAGCGTGTTTGGGGAATATCACGAGACGGTAATCATCTAGAAGAGAGTGCCAGCCCTGCAACAAAATTTGCCTGGGTGTAAGAAAACTGGGTGTAAAGAAAAATGGATGTGCGAAAAACCATCCCGGCAAAAATGAGTTTCAGCAAAAAATGGCTTCCTGCACAAACGCGTCTGCGTATAAAGGAAATCTGCGACAAAAAGATTTGCGCCGAGAAGACGCCAATCAACAACAGGGAGCGTGAGGCCAGTCATCCCGGCATTCGCTTGTGCTCTTGATCTTGTATCTCTCCGCGCAAATCTACATCTCTAATTATTTCTTCTCCTGCCACTTCGCTATTTCGTAATCACGCCACAAGCAATGCGGTCGCCGGCATTCCCGGCAGGGTCCGTCTTGCCGTCATCGGCCTTGGCATGAATTACCAGCGCAGTGCCGCCGCCGGTGAAGACAGAATGCGGGTCATCGCCCATGGTGACATTTGGCGCAGTCACCGTGGTCCTGGCTTTGCCTTTCACATCGACCGTAAAATTCGGGATGTCACCGGCATGGGGCCCATCAGGATTTTGCAGTCCGTGATGCTTGCTGTCCGGATTAAAGTGGCCGCCGGCGGACTTGAAGTCAGGGCCGTCACATTTTGCCGTCTGATGCACATGGATGGCATGCTCCCCCGGAGGCAGGTTCTGCAGCTTCAGCTTAATGGCAACTCCCTTCTCGGCGGGTGAAAGAGTGGCAGTGCCAACGCTCTTCCCCTGTCCATCCTGCAGGTTCACGACTTTGGAAGGCGTCTTGCCTCCCTTGGCCCAGGCTGCTGTAACAATGAGCAGGAGAGTGCAGGTCACAAAGAGCGAATTCAATATGGAGATTTTCATTTTGCGGTGGTCTTTCATTTTGTGCTTCCCCTCGATGGCGGATTATACGCAATACAGATTGTAGCCGGAATGGGCGCAGGCCCAATCAGGGCCGCAAAAACACTGCTCCCAGCGATGCTACAATAAATGGATAGCATGCCGGTAGAAAACCCCGCAATCACGCCTTCCCAGCACAAAGCTGATCTCAGCCAACGGCCCTTAAAAGTCGGCTTTGTCAGCCTGGGCTGCCCTAAGAACCTCGTGGACAGCGAGGTGATGATGGGCCTGATCTCGCAGGCCGGCGCGGAACTCACGCCGCGAGCCGAAGACGCCGACATCATCGTGGTGAATACCTGCTCGTTTATCGAGTCGGCAAAGCAGGAGTCCGTGGACGCAATCCTCGAGATGGCCCAGCACAAGCTTGCGGGCCGCGCCCAGAAATTGATCGTGGCGGGCTGCCTGGTGGAGCGCTATCGCGACGAGATTCGCAAAAACATTCCGGAAGTGGATGCCGTGGTTGGAACCGGGGAACTCGACGCCATCCTGGCGGCAGCGGGAATTCACGCAGGACCGCCGCAGGCGGAAGCCAACTCTCCTTTTGTGATCCTGAATTCTTCTTCGGCCAGCCAGTCGTTAAAATCGGGTACCCCAGCGAAGTCCGGCATCGCGGCGCGCGCGGAGGGCCTGGCGCGCGAACAGAGTGGACGCTTTTCCCGCGCGGAGTGGGATGGCGCAATCGCTGACCTGCCGAACTATCTTTATGACGAGACTACCCCACGCATTCTGGCCACGCCCAAAGCTTCGGCCTATATCAAGATCGCTGAAGGGTGCGATCATCCCTGCACGTTCTGCATTATTCCGCAGTTGCGTGGGCAGTTCCGCTCGCGCCGCTTTGAGTCAGTGATCGCCGAAGCCGAACGCCTGGCGCAGTCGGGCGTCCGCGAAATCACGCTCATCGGGCAGGACACCACATGCTACGGCGAAGACGTCGGCCTGAAAGACGGGCTCGCGCTTTTGCTTGAGAAACTCGCTGGCATTGACGGCCTGCGCTGGATCCGCTTCCTTTACGCATACCCCAACAAGATCACCGGCAAACTGCTGGACACTATCGCGCGGCATGAAAAGATCTGCTCTTACATTGACGTGCCGCTGCAACATGCTTCGGCTTCCGTGCTCAAGCGCATGAAGCGCGGCGCGGGCGCAGGGATTTTTCTGAAATCCGTGGAGAAGATGCGCAGCACCATCCCGAACCTGACTCTGCGTACGTCATTTATTGTCGGCTTCCCCGGCGAGACAGAAGAAGACTTTGGCGAGCTATGCGAGTTTGTCCGGGCTGCTGAATTTGACTGGCTCGGCGTCTTCAGTTATTCCGATGAAGAT
>DAHUXF010000099.1 GCA_027307295.1 Acidobacteriaceae bacterium | reverse complement strand
GACGCAAGAATGTCGGCAACGGTGATGAAGTCCTGGTTACGGCCATGGAGCATCACTCCAACATTGTGCCGTGGCAGATGTTGTGTGACGAGAAAGGCGCGCGACTGCGGGTTGCGCCAATCAATGATCGCGGCGAGCTGCTGCTGGATGAATTCGACAAGCTGCTTGGCCCAAAAACAAAGATCGTAGCGGTCGGGCACCTATCCAATGCGCTGGGCACGATTAATCCGCTCCGTGAGATCATCCGCATGGCGCACGCGCTGAACATCCCTGTCCTGGTGGATGGCGCGCAGGCAGCGCCGCGCATGGCCGTAGACGTGCAGGCGTTGGACTGCGATTTTTACGCTCTTTCCGGCCATAAATTGTACGGGCCTACCGGCATCGGTGTGCTCTATGGTAAGACCCGGTTGCTGGAAACAATGCCGCCGTTTCAAGGCGGTGGAGACATGATTGCCTCCGTTACCTTTGAAAAGACGGTCTACAACCGGCTGCCCTACAAGTTTGAAGCAGGCACCCCCAACATCGCCGCCACCATCGGCCTGGGTGCAGCCATTGAATATCTGAACCATCTGGGGCTGGAGCAGATTGAGCAGCATGAGCATGATTTGCTCACGTACGCGACCAAAGCTGTAGAGTCAGTCCCCGGCGTGCATATTGTGGGAACGGCCCGGGAAAAGGCCGGTGTACTCTCCTTTGTGATCGACACATTCCACCCGCATGACATCGGTACCATCCTGGACCGTGAAGGGATCGCGATCCGCACCGGGCACCACTGTGCTCAGCCGGTCATGCAGCGCTTCGGCATTCCGGCCACGGCGCGGGCGTCATTCGGGTTGTACAATACGCGCGCCGAAGTGGATGCGCTGGTGAAGGGGATCCAGAAAGTGGCTGAGGTGCTGGGATAATGTCAGAGCTGCTCGAGCTTTACGATGACGTCATCAAAGAGCATGACAGGAAGCCGCGTAATTTCCGCGCGCTTGATCCCGCCAGCCACAAAGCAGAAGGCTACAACCCGCTGTGCGGAGACCATTACACGGTCTACATAGACGTGAAAGACGGGGCGATTCAGGACATCAGTTTTCAAGGGAGTGGCTGCGCCATCTCCAAAGCGTCCGCTTCCATCATGACGCAAAGCCTGAAAGGGAAGAGCGAAGCCGAAGCCGAGCATATTTTTACCCGCTTCCATGATCTGGTCACAGGCCATGGCGCAGTTGATGACGCCATGGGCAAGCTGGTGGTTTTTGCCGGCGTTTCAAAATTTCCGCTTCGCGTTAAGTGTGCGACCCTGCCCTGGCATACGCTGCGGGCCGCCCTCAAGGGAGAACAGGAAGCAGTTTCCACCGAATAAGGCCATGGCATCCCACGAACAAATCGTTCTCACACGCGATTGCGAAGGCACGCAGATCCCCAGCGGCATCCCGCATAAACTCGCCGCTGGAACTTCGGTGCGGCTGATGCAGGCCCTGGGCGGCAGTTATACCGTGACTACAGACATGGGATACATGGTCCGCGTGGATGCTAAAGACGTGGATGCGCTGGGGATGACGCCTGCGCCGGCGGCAGGCGAGGCTGCTGCCGTAGAATTCGGTGAGTCACTGGTGTGGGACCAGCTCAGGACTGTTTACGATCCTGAAATCCCGGTCAACGTGGTGGACCTTGGGCTTATCTACGGCATGGAGATTTCTCCTGTGCCGGAAGGAAATAAGATCGATATCAAAATGACCATGACCGCGCCCGGCTGCGGCATGGCGGACGTCCTTAAGGCGGATATCCAGCGCAAGCTCTCAAGCTTACCCACCGTGAAAGACCTGAATGTGGAAGTGGTGTTTGAGCCGCCATGGAATCCAACCCGCATGACGGAAGGCGCGCGCCTGCAACTGGGACTGGACCTGGAAACTTCTCCGTTCCCCAAGTATTAAGGCGCTGGCAGTTCCAGAGTTGTGTATCCTTACTTCGCCGCAGATTTGCGCAGATCAGAAAGAAATTGGCCGCGAATCAACGCAAAAAGCGCGAATCTATAAGCTTTTTCATGACTACTGTAGTCTAGATAAGAGTGCCTGTGCCACACTGTCTTATGCAACGCCACTTGAATAAATCAATGACAGCTATGTCTCTTTGTTCCGGTCTATGATCACAACGAAAATGCTTCTAAGCAGTCCAGCCAGGAATTTTTCTCAAAAGCATGTTTTCCCGACAATCACAAAAAGTTTCTGCATAGTTCTATACCCGCGCAAAATCTATAAACCCACGGTGAGGGTCGGCATTGACCAGCTTTACCCTTAATTTGTCGCCTACATCCACTCCCTGACCATGCAGCAGAAGACCTTCAACATGCGGGTTGAGCACGCGGACAAAAGTGCCGCGGTCGCTGGCACCGGTGACAATGGCATCAAACAGCTGGCCGATTTTGCTGCTCATGCTCACGGCAGCAATGCGCTTGGACATTGCCCGCTCAACCTTGCGCGCAGCGTCTTCTTTGGTGGTGCAGTTTGTGGCAATGGCGGAGAGTTCATCGTCTGAGTAAGGGCCTTTCTGGCGGGCCAGCGCGGCCTTGATCAGACGTTGCGTGACCACATCGGCAAAGCGGCGATTGGGCGCGGTGGAATGCGTGTAGTCCTGCACTGCCAGGCCAAAGTGTCCCGGCGAAGGCTCGCCCGGACGCTCCAAAACATATTCTCCCGGCCCCATCAGCTTGATGACAGAAAGCGAGAGGTCGGCAAAGCGGTCCGGATCGGCTGTTTTGCGCGCCTGCAGAAAATCATTGAGCGCCTTGGAGTCGGGTGAGGCGGGAAGCTTCCCGCCTTGTTGCGCGGCCAGCTCCACAATGCGGTCCCACCGCTCAGGCGTCTTGACCACGCGCCGGATGGATGAGACACGAGCGTCTTCCAACGTGCGCGCCACCGCTCCATTGGCGGCGATCATGAAGTCCTCAATCAGCTCGGTGGCCCGGTTCTTTTCCTGCCTTTGCAGATCAACAATCTTATCGTTCAGCACCACGGGATGGACTTCAGCGGTTTCAATATTGAGCGCGCCGTGGCGATAGCGCTCATTCTTCAAAGCCTGGGCCACTTCATCCTGCAGCTTGAGCTGGGCTTGCAGCTCCGGTGAAGCCGCTACCTTGGCCGGGGCCGGTCCCTGGCCTTCCAGCCACGCTCCCACGGCGTTGTATGTAAGCTGCGCTTTGTTGATGACAAGGGCGCGGTAAATACCGTACTTCACCACTTCGCCATTGCCGTCAACAATGAATTCGGTAACCACACTGAGCTTGCCATCCACCTCCAGCAAAGACGTGGTGCCTGTGGAAAGCTCTTCCGGAAGCATCGGGAAGTTCCGCACGCCGGTATAGACCGTGGTGGTCTCCTTAGCGGCATGCAGGTCAATGGGTGAATTCCTGGGTACGAATGAATCCACATCCGCCACTCCGACCAGTACTTTCGTGGTCCCGTCGGGCAACTTCTCCGCTACTTCAATCTGGTCAAGATCACGCGAAGTGTCATTATCGATTGATGACCACAGCAGGCTGCGCAGATCGCGGACCTCTCCGGAAGCGGCCACTTGCGGCGGCCTGGTCTTGAGGTCTGCCAACTGCTGCTGGACCGCCGGCGGAAAGTCCGGCTCAAAACCGTTTTCCACCATGATTTGTTTTGCTGCTGCCTGAAGGTCAAAGTGCGAAGGATTGGGTTTATTCATAGATATTTGGACGGAAAGATATTTGGACGGCAAGCTTAACACGATGCGATTCTGGTGCGCGAATGCTGGAGTCTGTAAATAAAGGGCAGCAAAAAGCCGCCGTGCTGGCGGCCCATTTGCTGGATGAGTGATGATCTTACCGTGCGAATGCTCCCACGAAAGCGCTGCGCTTGTTATGCAGCGTCCAGGAGACATTCAGGTCATGGCCGCGATATGCGTCGGTCATGGCGACGGCGGGCATGGCGTGGGCGGTCTGCGTCAACGGCTTGTAGAAGGTATCTTCATTGCCGCAGAGATGGTCTTTCTCGCCGATGGCCCGTGTTTCAACCGTGACCACATCGCCGGCCTGCAAGCGGGCGCGGACGCTGTGCTGCTCCTGCGCCACTTCCATATCAATGCTGGTATCAATCACGCGGACCACATGGCGCAGCAATTCGCCGCCCATCTCCTGGGCAAAATTGATGAGTGCCTGCCGCTGCGCGGGCGTCGCCTGCTGGTCAACAATCAATACGGATTTTGCCGGATATGGCCTGCCGTAAGGATCACCCAGCGTGGCCTGCGCTTTGATCGCGGCTACAACAGTAAGCCCTGCGAGTGAAACTCCATCCCAGCCGCCGCCATTGATGTGCCATGCCACAATCGCTTCCTGGCCTGTTGTGTTCATCTCGCCGTTGGCGAAACACTGGCCCACGTAGACATCGGCGCTGCGGGTCTCAAGGTAGTCACCGCGAATCTGGGCTGATTGTTGGGCGAAAAGAGAAGTGGTAAAGAGACAAAGTGCGATCAGGAAGGATTTGCGCATGTAAAAAACTCCCAGCAACTATTTTAGTCCGAATCAGGGCAATCGTTTGTTGAAAGTTTTTCCAGCAGCCTGGGTATCTGAAATGAAGCGGATAGCAAGAGCCAACGTCCGCCATCCGCCGTGTAAAGGGGGTAGGTTTACCTGAACTGCGTACCCGAGCTCAAATCGTCCGTATTAAAGGCTATTTGCTGGCTCCGCAATGGCAACCGCGATTTCCGGAACAGCAGTTTCCCGGTTCGGCCAGCTTGCTGTCCGGTCCAATGCAGGACTGCGTAACGCCGCACCAGAACAAGCCGTCACCGGAGCGCGGGACGGTGGGATCAGGGTCAGACCAGACATATTGGCTCTTCCAATGCAGTGCGGAGCACAACCCCGGACGGTCGGTGTTGAAACGATCAGGTACTTTGCTCATGCTGCGCCTCCTGCTGCCTTCAGAATGGCTCGTTTTACGGCCACGCGGGCCAGTTGGATCTTTTGTGCGTTGTGTCCCAGGCTCTTTGCATTGGCCACCGCGGCCTGGGCTGCTTGATCGGCTGTGGCCTGCGTGACGGCCTTGCCTTGCAGGGCCTGGGCCGCTTCCGGGGATACCCACGGAATGGGCGCCACGTGTCCCATGACCACCTTTGCGCTCTGCACGGTGCTGCCATTCATGGTAAGCGCGACGGCGGCGGTTGCGTAAGGCCAGTCGAATGCTTCTTTCTGGCGGACCTCATATTGCGCAGCGCGAACTCCCGTAGCCGGAGGCACAATCACATGGGTGATGAATTCGTCAGGCCGCAGATCATGCTCGCGTTCCTGCTCAGTTTTTGGAATCACAAAGAATTTTTCCAGGGGTAGTTCACGAACGCCGTGCGGGCCCGTCACCTGGACCTTTGCTCCATAGGCAATCAGAACGGGCGCAACCGTGGAAGGACTGACGAAGTACGCCGGCCCACTGTTGCCCAGGATAGCGTGATAGCGATTGTCACCCTCAAGGACCAGGGACTTGCCGTCCTTCTGCGCCAGCAGGCCGTGTCCGGTGCGGAAGTACCAGCAGCGCGGGCGCTGGCAGAGATTGCCGCCGATGGTGGCTACATTGCGAATCTGCGGGCTGGCCGCATCGCCAGCCGCAGCTGCCAGCATGGGAAAGCCCTGCTGGATCTGCGCCGCCGCGCCGATTCTATCCAGCGTCACCAGCGCGCCCAGTACCAGCGAGCCATTTTGGTTGGCAATGGCGTGCAATGCGTCAACAGCTTTGATGTTCACCAGCCGTTGGGGCGTGGTGACTTCATCTTTCATCAGAGAAAGCAGGTCACTGCCGCCGGCCAGGATTTCAACTTCACCCCAGCTCTTACCCAGCAGGTCGGTGACCTGCTTTGTAGTGGTGGGACTCACGTAATCAAACGGTCGCATTGCTGCCTCCTTGAGGATTGAGCGCGGCCAGGACGCGATCAGGAGTGATGGGCATGAAGGGAACACGCACGCCAATGGCATTGGCGACGGCATTGGCAATTGCCGCCATGGGGCCGACCGTGGGCGGCTCGCCCAGGCCGATCGGTCCACGTTCGTCGTATCCTTTGCCGGTCATCATGTGCACTACCAGCTCGCCGATGTCTCCGATGCCGGCGAGGCGGTAGAAATCCATGTTGGGGTTGAGCATTGTGCCCAGGTTTGCGTCCATGATTTTCTCTTCATAGAGAGTAGTGGCGATGCCCATAATCATGGCGCCGTAAACCTGGCTTTCTGCGGTCTTCATGTTGATGATGAGCCCGCAATCCTGCGCGCAGACCATCTTGTTCATCTTCACAATGCCGGTTTCCGTGTCCACGGAAACATCCGCCATTACGGCCCCGCCCACGCCGCTGGAGATGAGGTCGCCGGGACCGGGGTTCTTACCCAGCGCCTGGATCGGCTGGGTGCCCAGCCTGGCGCAGGCATCTTTCCAGCTCATGCTGCGCGAAGGAGCGGACTTGAGGCGAATCTGACCGCCGACCGCTTCCAGATCATCCGGCTGTGCGTTCAGTGCGCCGGCAACTTTGGCAAAGAGCTGGTCGCGGGCATCCACGGCCGCGCGGCGCGTGGAGGAACTGATGCCGCCAATCGTGGTGCTGCCTCCCGATCCTCCGGAAGCCGGATACTGATTGTCGCCAATCTTCAAATTCATTTCGTTGAGCGCCAGCCCCAGCGTGTCACCGGCAACAATCAGGATTGCCGTCCGCGTTCCCACGCCCAGGTCCTGCGTTCCCATCTGAATTTCCACTGCGCCAGTTGGATGGATGGTGAGAGCGCAATTGCTGGCATGTCCCCGGCCACCCCATGTGTGGATGGCCAAGCCAAGGCCGCGCTTGACGACTCCGGTGCCTTGTCCGCGAGGATGCCAGTTTTTCTTCCAGCCAATCAGGTCGGCGGCGATCAGCAATTCATCGCGATATGTGTCGGCGCGATGGTAGGTATCTTCCTGAGGGGCCGTGAGCTGGATATTTTTGAGGACCAGTTGCAGAGGGTCCATGTTCAGCTTGGCAGCCAGATCGTCAATGGCGGCCATGGTGATCAGGCAGCCCTGAGGATGGTTGGGAGCGCGCCACGCGCGGGCCGGGCCAATGTTGGTGGCTACCGCTACATGCTGCTTCCGCTGGTTGGGAATATTGATGACATAAGGCATGGGTGGAGCGCCGCCGCCGCCGGGACCTCCGGTGCCCCAGGATTCCGATTGCCACGCCGTAAGCGTGCCATCTTTTTTGGCCCCGACTTTCACCTTGGCAAAGGCTGAAGGACGGCAGCCCGCGACCTGAAGTTCCGCATCGCGTTCCAGCATCACACGCACCGGCTTGCCGCCGGCTTTCTTGGAAACCTGGGCGGTGTAAACGCCCCAGCGGTCAACCCCAAACTTGCTGCCAAAGCCTCCGCCAATGTGGTCTTGATGGACATGGACGTTAGCGGCAGGAATGTTTAAGGCTTGCGAATACTGGCTGGCCAGTCCGGAGACGTTCTGCGTGGAGATATGCGCGAAGAGATGATCGTTGTCCGTCCATTCGGCAATGGAGCCATGGCTTTCCAAGCAGCAATGCGTGATGACCGGGCATCCATAAGTGCCTTCGGAGACGACTTCGGCGTCTTTGAATCCGGCGTCGGGATCGCCTTTGGTCTGCTCCGCTTCTTTCTTGTAAGGCGAAGCAGATTTCTGCGCTTCTTTCTTCGGCGCTGCCTGCAGGGTCTTGATCACATCTTCGCTGATGCGGTTAGCGCGCATTGCGTCCACCATCTGCGGGCCCACGTCAAAACTGATGCCCTTTGCCTGAATGCTCTTGATGATCTGCGGCTCCGGCACTTGGTTGGTGAACATGTTCACCAGATCACCCTGGGAAAGCGGGCTGTTGTCTTCTGTGACAGCGGTGGGCTGGCGGAAATCGTCGACAAAATGGGGCAGCACCTCATACTGCACGTTCACGGCGCGGGCGGCATCGGCCGCGATCTGTTCATCCACGGCGGCCACTACCACAATGTCATCGCCCGCCCAGTGGATCTCGCTGCCTGCACCCTGCACCACAAAAACGCCGCGTACGCCGGGCATTTTTTCCGCCGCTGAAGTATCTACGCTCACAACCTTGGCATGCGGGTGCGGAGAGCGCACTACCTTGCCGTACAGCATGCCGGGACGGTGGACGTCATAGGTATATTTGGCGCGTCCGGAAACTTTCTCAGGGCCGTCCACGCGAGAGATGCGCTTCCCGATCAGGGCCCGCTGTTCCGCCGCAGGCCATCCGTATTTGCTATTGTCGTCGGCCATGGATCAAGCTCCTTTCGTCTTGGCCGCCTGCATGACGGCGGCGCGCATTCCGGCATAAGTGCCGCAGCGGCAGAAATTTCCGCCCAGCCCATGTTTGATTTGCTCCATGGTGGGATTGGGATGCTGATCGAGAAATGCCTTGGTGGCCATCACGAAGCCGGGCGTGCAGAAACCGCATTGCTGCGCGTCATTGTCAACAAAGGCCTGCTGGATGGGATGCAGCCTGGTGGGTTCTCCCAGGCCTTCTATCGTGGTGATCTGATGGTTCTGCGCATCAAGGGCGAGTACCGAGCAGGCATATACGGTCTTGCCGTCCATCAGAACTGTGCATGCGCCGCAGGTGCCTCGATCACAGACGCGTTTGGCGCCGGTGAGTTCAAATTCGTCGCGCAGCGCGTCCAGCAGTGTTACACGCGGCTCCAGTTGGGCGTTCAGCTTCTTGCCATTCACGCTCAGGGAGACCGGCACTTTGCCCGGACCCATCACGGGCACTTCGCCTTCCGCCAGGGCCAACGCGCTGGCCTGTGTGACCAGCGGCACTGCCGCAGCCACGCCGGAGATTTTCAGAAAGTCGCGCCGTGAAACTCCCGAACCGGTGTTGGACTGGGATGACTTGTCAGATTGAGTGGGTTTATCGGTTGAAGCTGGCTTATCAGGCAGATCGTCCACAGGGATGCCTCCATTGCTAAACTGCACGGAATAG
>DAHUXF010000098.1 GCA_027307295.1 Acidobacteriaceae bacterium | reverse complement strand
ACAGCGATAGAAAATTGCCGCGTTAAAACCTTGCTTGGGGTAAACCTTGCTTGGATTAAACCTTGTTGTGTTCGTAGTACTTGCCGATAATCAGCCCAATCTCCACGGCAGCTTCAGGGTCCAGATCAACAAACTCAAAACCAACATAGAGATGATCGGAAAAACGCAGGCGCGCGTTGACCCGCACGCGGATATTTTCCGTCGGCTCATGGATGGTAAAGCTGTATATTTCATTCTCTTCGTTATAGGCTTTCTCCGGCTCCATCATGAAGCCGCCACGGGCCAACTGGCGCAAAATCCCGGCCCTGCGGTCTTTGGCATCCAGCACCAATACCTGCGCCTGGTGTGCAATGTCCACGCGCTCAAACTTGCGTTTTTCTTCCCCATTTTTCGCTTCTGGTGGTGTGGGATTCACTGGACCTTTTCCCCAAACGCGCTGACCGGATCAATATCCACAGGCACGTCTTTTATGTTTGCTAGGGCCGATTTTAACTCAGAAGGCATGGAATCGTACTTCTTAAACCATTGTTCAGCGCGGTTCCGGTCTCCTGTGGCCTCAATTTCAAGCAACTCCTTGGCCAGGCTTGCAATCGCCGGCTGCATCTTAGTGAAATCAATTGCATACTTGCCGGTCTTAGGATCGCGGGTGATTGCGCCCTGTTCCACCAGATAGTTGAACTCCATCATCTCCGCGCGGCCAGGTGCTTCTGCCACGCCGAAACGCACTGTTCGAAAGATGCCCGCGACATGCGAGGCATAGAACCCATTGGACTGGTCCTTGGCGACCACGCCCTTCTCAATCAGCCAGTTCAGCGCAAAAAGTCCAACAATATCGGCTTTTGCTTCTTCCAGACCGGCAAAGGCAGGTCCAATGGATTCGCGTATATCGGCCTGTCCTGCGCTGGTGCGCGCATAGGCAGGGCCCAGACCGTGGCAGATTTCATGCATCAGGACCACCGCAAGATAGCCATCCATGCTGGCCAGCGATGCCTGGTCTTCCCGCATCAAAAGCTTTCCAATCGGCAGGACCACGTAGTTCACGCGGGCGTCCATAAAATTTTTGAAGAAGATCTTCTTGGTGCCCTTTTCCTGGTGTATGCGGGGATCATTGGGGAGATTGTCCGCCACCGCCTGATATCCATGGCGCAGATCGCCAGCGCGGGAGGGAGCGTCCATCACTTCCATCGGCGTGCTCTTGCCTTGCAGCGATGGCCGGTCCTCCGGCGGCAACGGCAGCGCGTCCTGTATCTCGGCAACATATTTCTTGAAATTATCCAGGCTGGCACTCTCTTCCTGGCTGCGGATCATTACCGCTGCGCCATAGGAAGTTTTCACTCCCAACAGATCGTCCAGATATGTTTCATAAGGAGCAAAAATAATGTCGAATTTTGGGTTTTCCAGCTCCAGCCAGGCGATGTCGCTCTTGTAGTAATCGTCGGTCAGCAGCGCTTCAGCGCGCAGGCGCAGAAAGTTGGCGAAAGCTTTGTCCGGGCTGAGTGCTGCCGCTTCCCGCAGGGCCGCGGCCGCGCCCATCAGCCAGGGTTTATATTCCACATGATAAGGAACAGCAACTAACTCTTTACCCTGCCGCCGGACCACCGTATACGGACTGTAAATCTGGGCTTTCTTCTCCGGATGCCGGCCCACATAAGTTTCAATCTCCTGCCGCGTAAGGTCGGCAGGATAAAGAGCGTGTCCGGGAAGATACGCGTCACTGCCAATAAACGGCTTATTGTTTTCCAGCAGATCATAGCGGCTGCCGTTGATCATCAGGAGGCGGCGGATCTTCTGGTTCATTACCTGGTTGCAGCCCAGCAGCCGGGTATATAGGGCCAGCCCTCGGGGATCACTTTGGCGCCAGTAAATGCTCTCAAGAAACTGCGAGGCCTCTACCAGCTTGTAAACCATTTTGCGTTCCTGGTCCGTAAGGCCGCTTACGCTGAAAGGCATGGAAACCAGCTTGAATTTGGCGACCTGTGCGGCAATGTCTTCATTGATATTTTCTTTCAACAGACACTTGTCAGCAGTCTTGGGCGGAGGCGCAGCACGCCTGCCTGCCTGGGCCAGGGACGACCCGGAAACCGTGATTGCCAATATAAGGGCGATGAGCCAGCGCTCGATTCTCATGGCTTGATTTTAACAGCCTGGGTCTTTAAAACTTGGCCCCTTCAAAGCCGGGGACAGCCAGTAAGGCACCTTGCTGTATCGCGATGGCAACAACCCCAAAATAGCCGGTCTTGTTTTGTCCGCGTCTCCGCGTCTCCCATGGTAGATTTCTAAACGATGCCACAGTTGCCCATTCCCCAGACGTTGCTCATCGATTGCGATGACACCCTTTGGGAAAATAACATCTATTTCGAGCAGGCCATTGCCGACTTCATTGAACGGCTGAACCACCAGCATATGAGCGCGCAGGAAGTCCGCCTTTTCCTGAATGACGTGGAGAAAGAAAACATTCTCCGGCACGGCTACGGATCACATAGCTTTGCCCGCTCATTGGTCACGTGCTTTGAACGGCTCGCCGAGCAGCCGGTTACGCCGGAGTTGCATGAGTTCATATGGGGCTTCGCCAACCGGGTCACCACGTCTGCGCTGGAACTGATTTCCGGTGTGCCGGAAACACTGGAATATCTCAGCCGCCGGGGGCACCAGCTGCTGGTGATTACCAAGGGCAACACGACGGAGCAGTCGAGCAAGGTGGAGCGCTCCGGGCTCAAGAGCTACTTTACAGCCGTGGAAATTGTTCCGGAAAAGGACCCTCCCGCGTACCAGCAGATCGTTGCCAAGTACCAGTTGGAGCCGGACGATACATGGATGGTCGGCAACAGCCCCAAGTCGGACATTAATCCGGCCCTGGCCGCGGGCATCAACGCTGTCTTTGTCCCCCATAACAATACGTGGGTCCTGGAGCATGAGACCGTAAACCCCGCGCCGGGCGGGACACGTCTGCTGACTGTGGAAAGGTTTGTGGATTTACAGGAGTATTTTTAGCGGCGAGGCGAACTCATGGAGCGCAGCCGCCCCCGGCTGCGAAAAATATTCACGCAAGGACGCAAGAGCAGCAAATGAGTGGACAACGAAAAGAAGAAAAAGATAAGAGAGAAGTTGTTCAGAAGTAAGGAACCCTGCCGCTCAACTAACACAAGCGAACCGCACCTGCCTTTGTGCTACATAGCCAAAATTTCCCTGTTAACCACAGCGATACCAAGCCTTTCCCTGGAGCAAACTAAGCTGTTACGCTAAGGTGCTCTGGAGTTTGCGCCGCTTCAAAAATTTTGGGCGACTCTTTTTTTACAAGCAGGCCGCCGTTGCTCCCCTCCCAGGTCCTGGCCGAACTGGGTCCCGTACTCACGGGTGAGCGAGACCTTGCCCATACCGCCAAAGGCGCTCTGGAAGTGGTTATGGCAGCCATTCGCGCCAGTTCAGGCGCGCTCTTTCGCTTTCAGGAAAAGCCGGCCATGCTGGCCTCCATTGCCGCCCAGGGGTTTGTTGTTTTTCCCCAGACCGCCGTTTTCCCGCTGCTGCCCAAACATGTTCATGCCCTCACCAATACGCCCGGACCGCAACGCATTTCGCGCGAGCGCTGTGACACCTTTCTGAGTTCCACCGGCAATATCTCCAGTGTGTGGTTCCGGTGCATTGCGCCGTTGCGCGTACACGGCAAGCTGATTGGGGCGCTGCTGCTGGGCGAAAGGGAGGAAGGCGTTGAGTACACGCCGGAGGTCCTGAAGCAGATTGGCGATCTGGCGCCGTTTATTGCACTGGCCATCCACAACCACCAACTCATGATGTCACTGGAAGAGCGCACCGCGGACAACTTGAAGCTGATTGCTTCCGTGCGCTCTTTCTGGGATGAAGCGCTGGCCGCCTTTGCCGCTACCATTGACGTGAAGTCCGTACAGATGCAGGGCCATTCGCTGCGCGTGGGGCGTTACGCTGCCGGCATTGCAGAATCCCTGGGCGTGACCGCTGCTGAGGTCCATGAGATGCGCGCCGCCGGATACCTGCACAACATCGGCATGGTCACGGTAGACAAGCATCTCTTTAGCAAGCCTGGCGCACTGGAACCCGGAGAATTTCTGGAAATGGCCGACCACACGGTGCAGGGCCACCGCATTGTCTCCACCGTGCAGTTCCCCTGGCCCAAGATTCCCGAGGTCGTGCGCTCCCACCATGAGCGGGCCGATGGCTCTGGCTATCCTGACCATTTGCACAATGATGAAGTTTCCATGCCGGTAAAGATTGTGGCCGTGGCGGATACGTTTGACGCCATGCTCAGTGACCGGCCTTATCGTAAAAAGCTCACGCTGGGCGAGGCGGCGGCCCAACTAAGCTGGCTGGCTCCTTCCAAACTGGATGGCGAAGTGGTGCATGCTTTACTGGTGCAGTTGCGCCGTGATGCTGGAAGCCGCGTCTCCCCTCCCCGGCCTTGGTCCACTACCCAGGACAAGACCAGAAAGATGTTTCTGGACCCGGCTGTGGCCTGCAACATCTCACCTCCTGATATCGACCATATGGTTTCGGAATTAAATCGCCGCATAACGCGGGGCCGGGTCACTCTCTCGTAATCTCGCTTTCTCCACAACTTTTATGTAACTTCGGGTTAATATCCCCAGACTAGAGTTCCTGGAGTGTCTATGCCCGCCACGCGTAAACCACTGGTCCTGATAGGACTTGTATTGTTTGCAGCCGCTTTGCTGGCTGCCGGGGACAAGAAATCCAAGACCAATGCCAGTGCCGAGGCCGCCGTATCCATGGACAGCCGGCAGTCTGCTCCGCCGATTGCTGACGATAAGAAAATCGTCCATGCCCTGAACCGGTTCACCTTTGGCGTGCGCCCCGGCGATGTTGAACGCGTCCGCGCCATGGGGCTGGATCAATGGCTTGATCAGCAACTCCATCCTGAAAAAATTGACGATAGCGCCGTGGAAGCCCGGATAGCTCCGTTCCGCACATTAAAGATGAGCGCGAAAGAGATGGTGGAAAATTTTCCGCCGCCGCAGGTGCTGAAAGCAATTGAAAACGGACGCATGTCCATGCCTCGCGATCCAGGCAAACGCGCCGTTTATGAGTCGCGCATGGCACAGTATCAGGAACAGCAGCAGAAAAAGCAGGATGGGGTTGCATCCGCAAACCCAGCTCCCGCAGCCACCACGTCATCAGCCCCCGCGCCTTCCACCGCCAGCCAGGATTCAGCAAGCATGCAAGGCATGTCCCCAGCGATGCAACTGAATGCTAATACTCCCACGACGCCCGAACAGCGCAGGCAGCAGAAGCAGCGTGAAGACGCCATGTATGCTGACCTGAACGGTGATCAGTTGCTGCAGAAACCTGCGGAAGAACGCTACAAGGCGATCTTGAAAATGTCTCCGGAAGAAAGGCTCGATCTGGCCCGCGTGTATAAAGGCGAGAAAGCCATGCACGTGATTGATGGCATGCGGCCCGAGCAGCGCGAGACGATTGAAGCCATTGTGCAGCCGCAGGCCGTAGTCGGCGGTGAACTGGCCCAGGCCAAGCTGCTGCGCGCCATCTATAGTGATCGCCAACTGGAAGAAGTCATGACAGACTTCTGGTTCAATCACTTCAATGTCTTTATCGGCAAAGGGCCGGACCGTTACATGATCAACGCTTATGAGCGTGAGGTCATTCGTCCGCATGCGCTGGGCAAATTTAAAGACCTTCTGACCGCCACCGCTAAAAGTCCGGCCATGCTTTTTTATCTGGACAACTGGCAAAGCGTGGGACCGGATTCAGACTTGGCGCTGTATGGTCCGCAGCGCAGGCCCGGACGCGGGCGCAACGCCCGCTTTCCCCATCCCCGGCCACAGCAGGCCAAGAACCGCAGCGGACTGAATGAGAACTATGCGCGCGAAATCATGGAACTCCATACGCTCGGCGTGGATGGCGGCTACTCACAGAAAGATGTCACGGAACTGGCCAAGGTGCTTACCGGCTGGAGCATAGAGCAGCCGCAGCTGGGCGGGAATTTTAAGTTCAATGAGCGCGCGCATGAGCCCGGCCCCAAGTACATCCTGGGACGCAAGATCGGCGAGCATGGCGAAAAGGAAGGCGAGGAGATGCTGGACATCCTGGCGCACCATCCTTCCACGGCCAGGTTTATTTCCCGCAAGCTGGCAATGCGCTTTGTTTCAGATAATCCTCCAGACACCCTGGTGGCCCGCATGGCGGAAACCTTCCAGAAAAAAGATGGCGACATCTTTTTTCTGGAAGGTTTCCGCCAGGTGTTGCGGACGCTTTTCCGGTCGCCTGAATTCTGGGCTGCGGACGCCTATCGCGCCAAGATGAAGACGCCGTTTGAATTTGTTGTCTCAGCGGCGCGGGCTTCCGGAGCTGACATTCAGAATGCCATGCCTCTGGTTGGTACGCTCAACCGCATGGGCATGCCGCTTTATGGCATGCAGCCTCCTACCGGGTATTCGATGAAGGCCGAAGCCTGGGTCAACTCTTCCGCGCTGCTGAACCGCATGAACTTTGCCTTGCAGCTTGGCTCCGGCAAACTGCCGGGAACCACGGTGAATCCGCAAGATCTGCTGCGCGGCCCCGCTCCAGCCGACGCCGAAGCTGCGCTGGCCGCGCTTGAGCAGGACATCCTGGCCGGTGACGTTTCAGCGCAGACCCATGCAGTAATGGAAAAGCAATTAAGCGATCCCCAGATTTCACAGCGCAAGCTGGATGACGCAAACAAGACTCCGAACTATGGCGCAATTGCCGGATTAATCATGGGCTCTCCCGAATTTCAGAGAAGGTAGGAAGATTGTATGTCGATCACTCGCAGAGTTTTTCTGAAGAACGGCGCGCTGGCCATTGTGGGGACCAGCATTGTCCCCAGCTTTTTAACCCGTGCAGTGTACGCTGCGGAAACGGCGGCACCGGGCAAGAAGCGGCTCATTGTGCTCTTCCAGCGCGGCGCGGCGGATGGCCTGAACATTGTGGTCCCGCATGGCGAGCAGGCGTATTACGCTATGCGCCCCAGCATCTCCATTCCACGTCCGCGCAATGGGCAGGAGAGCGCCATTGACCTGGATGGGTTCTTTGGATTGCATCCCGCCATGACGGCTTTCAAGCCGCTGTGGGACCAGAAACATCTTGCCATCGTCCACGCCGCAGGCTCGCCCGACACCACGCGCTCGCACTTCGATGCGCAGGACTACATGGAATCGGGCACGCCCGGCCTGAGGTCTACAGACGACGGCTGGCTGAACCGCGCGCTGCAGGCGGATCCCGAGGTTGGCGCGTCGCCCTTCCGCGCCGTGGCCATGGGCGGCGCGTTGCCGCGCACGCTGGCCGGATCAGTGCCGGCAGTGGCCATGGACAATATTCGCGCTTTTACGGTAGGCGGACGCGGCCCCAAACCCAGCCTGGCCAGCAATACCTTTGAAGCTATGTATGAGCAGTCTGTTGACAGCGTTCTCCATGGCACCGGCAATGAAACTTTTGAAGCAGTCAAAATGTTGCGCTCCGCCGATCCTGAGAAATACACGCCGGCGGCGGGCGCAGATTATCCGCGCGGACGCTTTGGCGACAGCCTTCGCCAGGTGGCCCAGCTCATCAAAGCCAACCTGGGCGTGGAAGTTGCTTTTGCTGACATCAGCGGCTGGGACCACCATGTGAATGAAGGCAGCGTGCAAGGGCAGATCGCCAACCTTACGCGGGAATTTTCCCAGTCCATTGCCGCTCTTTGGACGGACCTGGGAGACCTGGCGGAGAGCACGGTCATCGTCACCATGTCAGAGTTCGGACGCACCATGCGGGAGAACGGCAACGCCGGCACCGACCACGGCCACGGAAACGTCATGTGGCTCATGGGCGGCCGGGTGCAGGGCGGCAAGATCTACGGCGACTGGCCGGGCCTGGGTGAGTAGCAGCTCTACCAGAACCGTGATCTCGCCGTGACCACGGACTTCCGTCAGGTGCTGAGTGAAGCTGTGGCCAATCATCTTGGAAATAAAGAAGTCGCTAAAGTATTTCCAGGCTTCGATAAGAACACGCCGAAGGATTTCCTGAGATATCTGGGATAACGGCGGACGAAATCGTTACGTCTGTAATAATTTTTAGATCAGGATTACCGCATGCCTTTCGGCAACCCTCTGTCATCCTGAGCGAAGCGTGCGTGAATGCGCACGCACAGTCGAAGGACCCCGAGAGTGCTTATGCAGCCATGCAGCATCAGGGCGTTCACACGAAACAAATATTCTGACAAGGCAGATCATCGCTAGAACTCCCTGAAGCGGCATGGTTACAACTTGCACATCCGGGGTCCTTCGACTTGCTCTCGCTTCGCTAGGCTCAGCTCGCCCTGCACTCAGGATGAACAGACTTCGGCGGGTATGTTTTAACCGGGCATTGTTCCCACTGTAACGGCAGCCCTCCCGCTGGCGCGGGACTGGATTGCCCTTGTCTCGACGGGTTGTCGCAAACGGTTTTCAATTTGCTCAATGACGCTCCACAAACAACAAACCCTATTCGTACGCCAGCGCGTCGATGGGATCTTTCTGTGCAGCCTTGAATGCGGGATAGATCGCGCCCAGCATGGCTCCGCCCACGGCAATCAGCGTGGCATAGAACGCCCATTTCAGCGTAATCGGCAGCACGCGCAAAGTCGGGAAGGAATGCACAATTCCGGCGCGGCCAGCCATGCTGATGATGAATCCCACCAGGATTCCCGTCACCGCCAACAGCAGCGTCTCCCGCAGGATGACGCGCACCACATAAGACTTGGACGCCCCCAGCGACTTGAGGATGCCGATCTCCCGCGTGCGCTCCATGACTGCTGTGTACATGGACTGGAAGATCACAATAAAGCCGATGACCATGGCAATGCCGATCACCACTTTGATGAAGATGGAGAGGCCGGGAATGTGGTCCACAGACATCACGGCCAGCCACTCGCTGATGGTCATGACGTTGTAACTTTCCAGGCCAGGAATGGATTTAATCTGCTGCGCCACCAGAGTGTCATTGTGCGGATCGTCAAGCTTC
>DAHUXF010000097.1 GCA_027307295.1 Acidobacteriaceae bacterium | reverse complement strand
TTTAATGAACCACTGTGTGGAAAGCCGGGGCTCGACAATCGTTTTACAGCGGTCACACTTTCCAATCGCGTAGGCATGGTCTTTCACGCCTGCCAGCAGGCCGCGCTCTTCCAGGTCGCGCAGGATCTTCTCACGCGCTTCATAGCGGTCCAGGCCGGCGTATGGGCCGCCGTTTTCATTGATCCGTGCCTGATCGTCCATGATGGTGATCTGCGCCAGGTTGTGACGCAGGCCAATCTGGAAATCATTAGGATCATGCGCCGGGGTGACCTTTACCGCGCCGCTGCCAAACTGTGGATCGGCAAAATCATCGGCAATAATGGGGATGTCGCGCTCCAGCAAGGGCAGGCGCAGCTTTTTGCCAATCAGATTTGTGTAGCGTGCGTCTCTTGGATTTACCGCCACGGCTGAATCACCCAGCATCGTCTCCGGACGAGTGGTGGCGATGGTCACAAATTGTTTTGGGTCATCAACCAGCGGATAGCAGATGCTATAGAGCTTCCCGGCAAAATCTTCATGCACCACTTCGAGATCGGAAATGGCCGTCATGCATCGCGGACACCAGTTCACAATGTACTTGCCGCGATAAATCAATCCCTGTTCGTGCAGGCGGACAAAAACCTCGGTCACGGCCCGTGAAAGGTTTTCATCCATGGTGAAGTATTCGCGGTCCCAGTCCACGGACGCGCCCAGCCGTTTCATCTGGGCCTGGATCGCGCCGCCATAATGCTTCTTCCAGTCCCGTACGCGCGCCAGAAAAGCCTCGCGGCCAAGTTTTTGCCGGCTGGCGCCTTCGGTGGCCAGTTGGCGCTCCACCATCATTTGCGTGGCAATGCCTGCGTGGTCGGTGCCGGGCAGCCAGAGCGTGGTCAATCCGCGCATGCGCTGCCAGCGGATGATGATGTCCATCTCCGTCTGGTTGAGCATGTGGCCCATGTGCAGCCGTCCGGTAACGTTGGGCGGCGGCAGAAGCAGGGTGAAGGTTGGCTTGGAGGCTTCCGGCGAGCCAGGCTCAGTTGAACCAGGCTCCGGCGTCTTCACGGAAAAAAGCTTTTCCTTGACCCAGTATTCCGCCCAGCGGACTTCAATGGCGCTGGGATCATAGGTTTTTGGGAGGTCGTGTGACATTCGCTCTGCAAGGGACTAACTATCGATCTTACAGGCGCGAAGCGGAACTGGGCAAACGCCAGTTGGTGGATGAAATCAACGAAGGAAGGCAAAGTCGTTTCTCATAAATCCTTGAACAGCTCTGCCATCGGTGTTTTTAGCCCCTGCGCCAGCAGCTCAATAAACCGCAAGCATGGCTCTTGTTTTCCATTCTCAACCCTCGAAATCGTGGCCTGGTCTGTCCCAACTTTCTCTGCCAGGATTACCTGATTGATTTTATTGGTGTTTCGTATCTGCCGGATACGCCGGCCAAATCGGACAACAATATCTCTCGACATGCCTTCAGTTTCGGCCTTATGATCTTAAAGTCATATGATCCATCAATCATATTGGAGAGTCTATGGACACTGTGGCCACGCGAGACGGAGCAGACGAAATCAAAGCTGAGATTTATGAGGCGATAGCGGTTATGAATCGCTCTTTTGAGCAGATCATGACAGCGCTATACAAACTGGAGTCCAAGGGAGTTCTGGGTGAAGATTACGCTTTTGATCAGGAAATGCCGATCAGGGAAATTGCCGCAAGAATCAACTGCTATGTCCTCGCTCAGGTAAATGAACGAGAACTGGATGATCGCAATCACTATTCGAAAATGAGAGCCAACAGTGAGAGGCGCAAAAAGAAATAGCGGGCAAGGCGACGCATCAGCTCATACTGCTGATAATCCAGCGCCTCCCTAAGCCCCGGTTATATTTTTGCAAATGGCAACTGTACTTGATCTTCCGAAGTCTCCTTTAATGGCTTTGGCCCAGCTTTTTTGAAAGTTGCCCCTTCCAGCAACAGCAGTTTCTCTTTTGTGCTGAGACCTCCACCGTAGCCTGTAAGGGTCTGGTTCGCGCCAAGAACGCGGTGGCACGGCACAATAATAGGGATAGGGTTGTCATGGTTCGCCTGTCCAACCGCGCGAAATGCCTTGGGCCGTCCGATCTGGCGTGCAATGTCAGCATAAGAGCAGGTTTTTCCATAGGGAATGCGCAGCAGAGCCTGCCAGCAATCCTTTTGGAAGCCGGTGCCTACAAGATCAAGCTTGCAGGTAAACGCACGCAATTCCCCGCGAAAATACGCAATCAGCTCTTCCTCAAAAGGCCGTAAGAACTCGCGGGATTCCAGCCATACCTCGCCTTGGGCGGCCCGCGGCAGTTTTCCGCCATGGAACTGGATGTAACGCAAGCCGTTCTCCCCGGCAGCCAGCAACAGCGGACCAACGGGCGATTGCATCACAGAAAAGTAGATGGTTGAGGTCCCTGACATTAAGAAAAGTTTAGCAGGGCTGGGGCCCGATAAAAAATTCAGCAAATACCTTGTCCTTACAACACCGGGAGTGGAATACACATCTATTTCAACACTGCTGCCTGAAAACTATGGCGGTAGCGTTCTGTTTTTTGTTGGGTTAGGAACGCAAACAAAATGTTGTGCTGGCTGCGTGCAACGTTGAAGAGAGCTGTGCGCATTTTTAGAGCCAGAGGGTCCCCAGGGATTGGGTCCACACCGCTTGTACTGTTAGACGGGCTCGTGTTTCTATCCTGTTGCTCCCTCCTCTTGGATTCGTCAGTCATGCACAGGGCATCCTGCCGCAAAAGGACGAGGGCTTGTAAAACATGGATATTCGAGCACTATTTTTGGTCAATTCAACACACGTTGAAGAGCGCGCTCAGGCATTCCTTGGCTCCGGTCCTTTCGGCCTCCTGGACATTGCCGGAAAAAGCGCGTTGCAGCGCATGGCAGAACGGCTCCACCGGGTTGGCGTGACTTCCATCAGCGCCGTGGTTGAATCTGCAGATGCAAATCTCTGGCGCAGAATTCCTGGACTTGATTGCACCTCCGCCCCACCTGACCGTTTTTGGCGCACTGCTGAAAATGTCTTTAATGATATGGCGCAAACCGGGGCCGAGCTGGTGCTGCTGGTGCGGTTAGGCGCTTATGCTGAAGTTGATTTTGAGCGGTTGATTCAATTCCATGTGGACCGGCCCAGCCGTGTAACCCGGGTCATATCCGGAGGGCGGCCGTTGGACATCTTTTGCCTAAGTGCTTCCCGGCGGAACGATGCCGCATCTCTTTTTCGCAGCCAATTGACCCGTTGCCGTACTGAAGGCCCGCAAATGCAGCATGAAGGCTATGTAAATGATCTGGGCAGCCCTCGTGACTTGCGGCAATTTGCCATTGATATTCTAACCCGTGTTACTGAGACTGACCCGGCAGGAGAGGAAATCAAGCCGGGGGTATGGCTTGCTCCTGGCGCGATCATTGAGAAAGGGGCGCGTCTCCTGGCTCCGGCATTTATCGGCGCGCGCGCGCGGATTCGAGCGGGCGCGGTTATCACGCGCTGTGCTTCTATTGAAAGTCACGCCGTCATCGATTGCGGAACAGTAGTGGAGAATTCAACGGTTCTGCCGTATTCCTATATTGGGGCTGGGCTTGATCTGGCGCATTCATTGGCCGGGAAGGGGCACATTGCTAATCTTCGCCGCGATGTCACCACTGAAATACCCGATCCCAGGTTGATGGCGGTGGTTCCAGAAACATCAGGAAAACAGCTGCTGGATGCCGCCACCGAATTCCTGGCCTTTCTTCCCCGCATGGTGCTGCAAGGTATTGCCCTCTCCGGCAGAAAACCTGAACAGCCTGACTTGAATGCCACCTTGCACAAAGGCTCGCCTGCGCTGGGCGATGCCCACGGATACGAAGCCTCAGCCTGCGATACCGAGGCTGCCGGTAAATTTTCCAACATGGTAGTAGCGAGGAGATATGGCCATCAATAGCAGACCTGTGGTTGTAAAAAGAATGCCTGAGCGCCTGAATGCCCGAACCGCAAGAGAGTTCCTGCGCGATGTGCAACCCTTTCTTGTAGCGGACCGTCCACAACTGGTATTTGATCTGTCCCAGGTGGTCCGGCTTGATACCTCCGGAGTGGAGATGCTTCTGCGCTGCATGTCTGAAGCCCACAAACGGGATGGCGATGTAAAACTGGCATCCCTTTCTCCGCAAGCCAGCGTGGTGCTGGAGCTGACGCGCACGGAACGGCTGTTTGAGATCTATGAAAATTCCACGGAAGCGGCCCGTAGCTTTACGGGATTTCTTCCCAATGCAATGCGCCAGCAGTTGCTTCACAATAAGCGGCCTTCTGCGCCGTTTGCAGCCTAAGAAGCCAGAGATCAAGTGTGATGCCGCAACCTGAAAGTATGGTGACTTTTTCCAGTGCTGATGCGCCAATCTCCCTTCCCGGAGGACTGGCAAAAAGTCCGCGTGCGATGGTCCTGAACGGCAGCTTCATCATGCTGGTCAGCATGATGATTGTTAACCTGTTCAACTTTGCCTATAACGTGGTGATGGCAAGGGTGCTGGGCCCTTCCGCTTTCGGCCATATTAATGCTGCTGTGACCATTCTTCTGTTGGCATCCTGCGTGAGCCTGGCCTTTCAGCTGGTATGTACAAAATTTGTGGCCCGGAATGTGAGCGCCAAAGGCAAAGCCTCAGTAGTTAAGATTTTGATGAGCAAAGCCTGGATTCCCAGCCTGGCCTTTGCTGCGCTGCTCTTTCTGGCACAAAAGCCGATTGCCTATTACTTGAACCCGCCCAGCTCATGGATGATCGGGATACTTGCGGCAGGCATCGCTTTTTATGCCCCGGTAGGGGTGCAACGCGGAGCCATGCAAGGTGCATGCGCCTTTCCCCGGCTGGGTGGGAACTTTGTCATTGAGGCTTTCACACGTTTTGCCGTAGGCGTAGGACTGGTCCTGGCCGGGTATGGCGTCTTAGGGGCCGTAGGGGCCATATCGGCTTCTGTGATCGCTGCATATTTCCTGCCGCCGATTCCCGCTGAACTGCGCACCAGGACTCTTTCCCACATGGTGGAGCCGCCTTCGTTCGCTGAGGCGCTTCAGGCCATTGTCTTCTTCATTGGACAGGTCATTATCAACAATATCGATATCCTGCAGATCAAGCATTTCTTTCCGGCGAATTCGGCCGGGGTGTATGCCGCCATAGCACAGATTGGCCGCCTGCTTTATTTTGCCTGCTGGTTCGGCATTGTGAATGTAATGTTCCCGGTGACAGCGGCGGCAAAAAACCACGACTACCGGAAAGCGAATGGCGTCGGATTGCCATTGCTGCTTGTTCTGGGTGTTTCCGGCATTTTCGTGCTGGGCGCGGGACTATTCCCGCACCTCATCATGGGTCTTGTCTTTGGGGCCGAATTCATTGAAACGGATAAGCTGCTGGCGCTCTATGCTGTTGGTACCGGCCTGTATTCGCTCAGCGTAGTATTGATTGCCTATGAGATGTCCCGGCGTATTGCCAACACCGGCTGGCTACAACTCATCTTCAGCGGGGCTCTGGTGCTTGCTATTCATCTGTTCCATAGTTCGCTGCATGAAGTGATTATGGTGCGGATTGTTTTAATGGCCATCATGCTGGTGCTGGTCTCAATACCCTTTCTGCACCGCCATACGTCGGTAGTATTGGAGAAAGCGGCATGAAAAAGCTGCGCCGACTCACGGAACCGGAGGTCATCGCGGAATTTCTTCGCGGCGAGTACTTCCATCATGAATATGACGTGGACCGCGACCGGTTCTCTCCTGTTGTTCAGCATCCTGACCTGAGTAATGCGACGGAGAATGAAATTCGGCGTGCTCTCCTTTTCCGCCGCCGTGACACCATGTGGTGGGAACTGCCGGAAGACCGCCAATGGTGGGACCTGGAGCTTGAGCCCGCGGATGTTGAGCAGGTCAAGGTTTTTCCGCGAGCGCAATGGAGAAAAATCTCTGGCGGCAATTTCAACGCTCTGGAGGTTGCAGCGCGAATCCGCCACCTTAAAGAGACTGAACCGAATGCTTTCGTGGACAAGATTGTTGATATTTGCAACAAACTGCAGTCAGACCAACCCAAAGGGATGATTATTTTGCTGGGGCTGGATGAGTTTGGTCCAGTGACCTTATTGGAGGGCAACCATCGGTTTGTGGCATCCCTGGTGGTGGGTGGGCTGGATCTGCTCAAAAGTGCCAGAGTGGTAGGGGTCTTTTCTCCGAACATGGAAAAATGTTGCTGGTATAAAACCAATCTTCTTACTCTGACCCGCTGTCTCAAAAACCGCATCCAACATTATTGGGACAGAGATACTGACCTGGTCCGGTCATTGGCAGTCACAAACAAAAGACACAGCTTTGCCAGCTATGCCGGCAGCGCAGGCTCGATCAAATCCGAATAGGCCCCCAGAAAATCGGACAGTTCCCGAGGATTTTATGACAATGCAACAACGAATCATGATGAGTGTTCTGAGTCCATTGCTGATGGCCGGCATATGTTCCATGCCGGAACTTCACGCGCAGCAGAATAGCGCACCGGCGCAGCAACCGCCTGTAACTGCCCAGCAGCCCGCGAATCCACAGCCAGCGTCTGCGAACTCCCTTCCCGGCAATGTACAGGCTGCGCCCTCTTCAGAACAAAACCCGGGACAAAATACAGCGCAGAACCCGCCTCAGCAACAGAACCAGCCGCAGCCGATGCCAAATCCAAGTGGTACCACTGTGAATCCTTCACAGGCGCCGCTGCAGCCCGTAACCACTTATCCTGATGCTGGTGGCGCTCAGCAGGAACAACCCTCATCCACGCAGCCAGCGCAAAACACCTTGCCGGAGAACCCCCAGCCCAAGCCGCTTACTGAGCCTCTTGGAGCTGCCGCCGCTGAGGGAGTTACCACGGCAGGCGGAGCCGCAGCCAAGCCCGCTGGCGCGGCCATTGCTCCAGCGAAACAACACCAGACGCGCTCTTTGATGATCAAGATTGGCGCGGCCCTTGCGGCTGGCGCGGCTCTGGGAACAGTGTTTGCCCTGAGCCATAGCACGTCGTCCTTACCTCCGGGCACAGGGATGACCGGTGTTACCGGCAGGTAGCGGGCAGGGCCGGCATCACATCGTTATGAATGGGGCAGATACCATGACGCAGCCTTCATCCGGCACGCCGTTGCTGATTACTTTTTCCGGCGTGGACGGCTCCGGCAAGTCAACCCAGATTGAAAACCTGCGCTCCGCCCTCCATGCCGCAGGATTGAAAACTTCGCTGCTGGCTTTCTGGGACAATGTGGTGGTGGGAGTGAAATACCGTGAAGGGTTTGTCCATAAGGTATACAAGAGTGAGCGGGGCGTCGGTGCGCCGGGCAAGCCTGTGAACCGTCGCGACAAAAATATGCGCGGATGGCACCTTACGCTGGCCCGCCACTTCCTCTATCTGCTGGACGCCATCAACCTTCGCCGCGTCATTCGCAAGGCAAAAAGATCCAACGTGGATGTTGTCATTCTTGACCGCTATATATACGACGAACTTTCTAACTTGAATCTGTCAAACACCCTGAGCCGCTCATTCATAAAGTGTGTGCATTGGTTTGTGCCCCGTCCGGACCTGGCTTACCTGCTGGATGCCGATCCAGTTGCTGCTTATGCGCGCAAGCCGGAATATCCTGTGGAGTTTATGAGGAAGTGCCGTCAGGCATATTTTGAGCTGGCTTCGTTGCTCGATGTTATGACCATCATTCCAGCCATGGAACTGCCCGAGGCCAAACTGGCAGTCCTCAAAGCTGCTGAACTTGTGCTGGCCGTGAGTGGACACGTCAGAGATTTGGTCTCTGGCAGCTTGTCTGCTGCTTAAGTTGATCCGATTTTGCACGATGCCTGCACCACCTGCACCAATGGGTGCGCAAGACACAGGAGCCAGCGCGTTACGGTTTCTTTTCTATGGCCATGGGCAGAATCTGGTCAACCGGAATGATTTCTGTGGGATAAATACCCGTATAGCAGGACGTGCAATAGGTGGTCTTCTCGCCTTCGGCACAAGCTTCACGCAGGCCTTCCAGCGATAGATAAGCCAGGGAATCCGCTCCGATATAGTCGCGTATCTCTTCCACGGATTTGTTGGAGCCAATCAGCTGATCTTTTGACGGTGTATCTACGCCGTAATAACACGGCGATATCGTCGGCGGGCAGGAGATGCGCACATGCACTTCCCTTGCGCCCGCGTCGCGCACCATCCGTACAATCTTGCGGCTGGTGGTGCCGCGAACAATAGAGTCATCCACCAGAATCACACGCTTGCCAGCGAGCAGGCTACGGATGGGATTGAGCTTGAGTTTTACGCCGAAATCGCGGACGCGCTGCTCGGGCTCAATAAAAGTGCGTCCAATATAGTGATTGCGGATCAGGCCAAAGCGGAACGGCAGCAGCGATTGAGACGAATATCCCAGCGCAGCGGCGACGCCTGAGTCCGGCACCGGCACCACCAAATCAGCTTCCACCGGCGATTCCTTTGCCAACTGCCGGCCCATGGCCTCGCGGCTGGTTTGTACGGGCCTTCCAAAGACTACGCTGTCAGGACGCGAGAAGTACACATGTTCAAAAATGCATGCGGATTGTTTCATCTCCGCCGCAAAGAAGCGTGAGAAAACCCCTTCCGGGCCCACCACCACCATCTCGCCCGGCTTGACATCGCGCTCATAGACAGCGCCGATCAGGTCAAACGCGCAGGTTTCTGAGGCAAAGACCACGGTGTCATGGCCATCCCTACCTTCATGCGGAATGCGCCCCATGGAGAGCGGGCGGAAGCCGCGCGGATCGCGGATGGCAAACACCCTGTCCCGCGTCATCATGACCAGGGAAAACGCGCCTTCAAGACGGCGCAGAGCATCACACACCGCCTCCGGCAGAGTGTGCTCTTTTGATTGCGCGATCAGATGAACAATCACCTCAGTGTCACTGGTGGTCTGGAAGATTGAGCCTTGCGCCTCCAGCCGGTGCCGGATTTCATGGGCATTCACCAGGTTGCCATTGTGGGCCAGCGCGATCATACCCTTGTTGCAATCCACCAGGATGGGCTGGGCATTGAGCACGGCGGA
>DAHUXF010000096.1 GCA_027307295.1 Acidobacteriaceae bacterium | reverse complement strand
GTTCTCACCCTGGTACTGCACCATGGCGCTGGAATAAAGGTAGCGGCGCAGCTGGCTCTGAGGATACCGCGCAGAAAAATCATTGGCAGCCATTTCCATGGCAGACGCGCCTCGCGTTGCATATGCGGCGTTGAAATCGGCGCGCTCCTGCTGGCTTCTGGCCTGCGGACGCTGGGCCGCCGCCGTCCGCGATTCATCGCTGACAGAAGATGCGTCCTGAGCGCAGACCAGCGCTGGAGAAACCACGGTTGCGATCAGCCATGCCGAAAGCATCGTCATGACGGCTGCTCTTGTACAGGTCGCGCGTGTTGCAGCGAACAGCTGGAACCGGCGATCTGTGTGTTGTGCTCTCATAAATCAACGCATTCTATTTCGGCGCAGGTGGTTGAGGCTTGGGTTGTGGCGCAGAGCCGCCCGTCAAAGTCTGCAGACGTTGCAGCTCTCCCTGGGCAAGTGCCGCCAGTTCAGGATTGCTGCCGGAAGACTGGATTGCCTGATTCACGGAAACCAATGCTTCGTTGTATTTGCTCTGGTGGTCCTGGGCCAGCGCCAGGTGATACCAGATGAAGGGATCAGGCTGCCCTTGATTCAAGTCCGCCGCCAGCTTTAATTCTTTTTCCGCCTCAGGGTCTTGGCTGCTTTTGAGCGCCACAATTCCCAGCGCGGAATGGGCCAGCGATTGCAAGGTCTTCTTATACGCCTGTAACTGTTCGGGTGAAGCGTTCGTCATGGCGGCCATGCTGGCATCCATGGTTTCCAGCGCATGCGCACAGTTCTTTTTGATCTCGGCTACCTTCGCATCGCCGCTTTTGGCCCCTTCGCCCAGATCATCCGCCAATACCGTGGCCGTAAGCACCAGCGCTACCGTATTGTCAGGGTCCAATTGCAGAACTTTTTGTCCCATGGCCAGCATTTTTTGCTTGTTGTTCTCTGTCTGGTATTCGTGCAGGGCTTTCGCATACAAGAATGCCTTCAATTCGCTGGCAGGATACTTGGCGGAGAACTCATCTGCCGCTTTCTCAACCGCTGCCCCGCCAGTAGTGGCATAAGCAGTGTTGTAATCGTTGAATTCCGGATGGGTCTTGGCTTGCGGAACGTGCTTTCCTGATTTGCCCGAAGCCGCCGGCTGCTGCGCGAACAGAGTGGCGCTGCAGAGTATCAGCAACAGGATATATACCGATTTTTTCATAAGTCCTTTAAGGTGCTTCATGGCCGGACAGCGGTCCGCGGCGCGTAGGGAGTTGTCAATCCCTTCTCTGCGGCATTTTTGGTGTCGGCAGAAGGGTCGCCTGCGGCCAATGCCGCATGGTAGTGCTCCACGGCAACGTCGCGGTTCTGCTGAATGTCATAAATACGGGCCAGATAGATGTGGCTCCATGCCAGAATCCGCGGATCATGCACGGATTGCACCGCCTGCTCAAAACTGGTGCGGGCTTCCTCCATTTTGCCGGAAAGCGTGGCAATGCGCGCCAGGATAAATACGGCATGTCCCGGTTGGTCGCCGCCATGATTGTGTTGCAGCACCTGATTTGCGATCTTTTCCGCGCCGGGCCGGTCGCCTGCGGCTAGCCGCTGTTCTGCCACGGCCAGAAGCCGCTCCTCGTCAGGAGCCGTCTGCAACGGGCCTACAATCTCAGGCTCCGCCTGGGCGCGGAATGTCACCGCGCGCGCACGCTTTCTTTCCCGCTCCAGGCTCACGCCATGCAGCAGATTGCCGTAAGCATTCTTCAGGCCGGTAGATTCTTTTTCAAAGTCCGACAGCTGGTCATAAAAGACCCGTGTAAGAACGAACCCCTCTTCCACGGATCGCTGCACATAGTCATTGCGCGCGGCTTCATTGGCCTTGGGAATCGAGGTGCGCGCTTCAATGGCGCGAATCAGGCATTCATTCACCAGCAGCGAAATATCGTTTTTAAAGGATGCGCTCATGGGCGCGGAGCGGAGATCTTCCAGGAGCGGCTCCAGTTGCTTTAATGAATTTCCGTGCAGGAATGCCAGGGGATCAAGCACGAAATGCAGATACGTGTGGCGAATTTCCGGGAAGCGCACATGGCCTTCATGGTCCGGCGAAATCACAACGTAATAGTTGCTGGCATAGTTTCGCGCATCCACGGCCGCAGGCGAAAGCAACGGCTCAAGATAAACAATGAACCGCTCTCCCGGATAATTATTGAACGGGACCTTTAAATACAGATCGGTCTCTGTGAGCACATGCGAGATGGCATCATGACACTTCGGGACCAGCGCCTGATACTGTGCCTGATATTTCTGCCATATCGAGTGCAGGCCCCCTGCCTGATAGAACTTTTGCAGCAATGGAACCACTCCCAGGACGCGGGAAGCGTCAGGAGCAAGATCGGCTTCAGAGAGCGTTGGCGCAAAATCCGGCGCTGGGCCGAGGTCCAATACCAGCGAAAGATAAGGCGTGATGTCGCCTTCTTTTCCCGGAAGCTGATGCTCCGTCCAGAATTGGCAAATGGCATTCCTTGCCTGCAGTGCCGCAGGCGATTTCTGCAGAGCGGCTTCCACATCTGCGCGGACAGCCTGGCGCAGGCGCATGGAAGTGTCAAGCCCGGCGTCATAACCACAACTGTTCAGTCCGGCAGCCAGACTGAAAAATGTTTCACTGACTTCCAGCTGCGCCTTGGTCGCCTGGGCTGCACCTCTCCTGGAGGCTGCCAGGAAGAGCAACACACAGCAAAAATAAAGAGATGAATGAAGTTTCCGCTTCAGGGGTTCCCCTCCAAATGTTGTGGGAAACCTTAAGTTTAGGCCACAAAAACAAAAAGGGTCAAACCATGGGGTCTGACCCTCTCTAACCCTGACTCAGGAACCAAGGTTACCCTTTCACGTTGATGTGGGAAAAGGACATGATGGCCTTTCCCGGTACCGGACGCCCAAAGGACTGGGCAGGCGCAAAGATGGTGAACAACAAGGCGCGATTCAACTGCTCACGCACCTGGTCATCATCCCGCCCGGAAATAATGCGATAGTTTTCTACCCTTCCTGTGGCGTCCACGTAGGTTTCAATCACCACCGGCGCATCCAGAGTCAACTGATTTTCAGGGTACTCTGAGACTTGCAGGCGGGGCGGCGTATAGAAGGTTGACGGCACATCATCATTGGCGCTGACCTGGGCCGGAACCAGCAGGCCAATCAGAACGCCAAAGAAGATAATGGCGGAAAGCAGTCCCGCCGTGGCCGGAAACATAAATCCATCAAAGGTGTTTTCCAGGCGCATACCATACGAGCGCAGCAAATTCTGCACGCTGCGTGAGCGCTCACTGGAAATGGCTACGCGAATCTTGAGGGATAGGTCAGAGGGGGGCTGACGGCGTCCCAGAGATGAAACTAAAGAATGCGTGTTTTCCAAAAGAACATATTCCTGCTGGCATTCCGCGCACCCATTCAGATGACCGGAGAGCTCATGCATCTCCGCGCCACTGAGGTCGCGATCCAGGTACAACGAGAACAGGGGCTTCGCCTCTGTGCACCTCATGACTGTGCCTCCACTTCGTTCCGGCCCGGCGACCCGTGGGCCGGCGCCGTCTTTCTTCCCCCCACTTCAGATCCCATTTCCTTAACAAACGCTTCCAGCCTTTTCCGCAAAGCCTCGCGTCCACGGATGAGGCGTGACTTCACCGTTCCCAGAGAAATCTGCAACACCTCGGCAATCTCTTCATACGCCAGCCCTTCAATGTCCCGCAATACTACAGTTGTACGGTAAGGTTCGGGCACCTGTTTTAACTCCTGTTCCACGTGCGCCCGGACTTCTTCATGCGCAAACGCTTCCAGGGGGGAATCCCCGCGGTCTGCAAGTGTGTCACACAGCCCAAAGGTGTTCCCGTCCTCGTCGGTATGGGCTTCCATGGATGTTTCCTTGCTCTTATGGCGGAACCACCAGCGCCGCTGGTTGGAAGCCTCATGGATGGCGATGCGATACAGCCAGGTCTTCAGGCTGCACTCGCCGTTGAAGCGCTTCATGCCGCGAAACACCTTGAGAAACACCTCTTGCGTGGTGTCCGCCGCATCTGCGGGATCGGTCAAAATTCGATACACCAGGCTGTAAATCGGCTGATGATAATGCGCAACAAGCCAGTTATAAGCTTCATCAGAACCAGCTTTCAGTTCCGCAATAATAGAAGCTTCTTCGGCCCTTATGCCGATCGCGCTGGCGATATTACCCAATGCTGTTACTCCCGCCATTCTTCTCATGGCGTCACCCCAACGTTATCAAGATATGGCCCCCTGCTACAACACCTGGGTGTGTAACGGCGGTAACCATCAAAAAAATCAAGGGGATACAGCAATTCCTTCCAATAGATAGACCCCGCTCAGGGGGAACAAGTTCCAGAAATTCAGCTTGTTTTTAGTGCGGGGAGTTTCCGGAAGGTGTCGGCGAAGGGGTTGCCGCCGGGGCAGAAACCTTTTTCCTGGCTGGCCTGGTGGTTTTGTGCACTGGCTGATCGTTCTCAACCACTACTTTTTTAGGTGCGGGCGTGGGGGAGGCGGTGGGCCGGGCCTGATTTGCTACCGCCAGGGATGACCTTATAAATGTTTCCTGTTTCCCCGCAGCCTGTTCGATATAGGCGGAGAGGTTTTGCCGCGCCGAATCGAGCACCGCCGCATTGGCAGCCAAAGGCTCATACTCGTCCTTTTTTCCCAGTGCACCCGCCGCTTCTGTCAGAGAGCTCAGGAACTCATAAAGCACATTCAAATTGTGATAAAGCTTAAAGCTGGCCAGAACTCCACCCCGGCTGGCCTGTACGTCATTAATAAGCCCCGGCACGGCGTTGGCAATGTTCTTTTGCAGTGAATCTGCGATCTGGTTCAGCTGCTGCTTCTGCTCGGAGTCGGTCTTCCATTTTTCAATCCGCAGCTTGCCGATATTGACACTGGCCGAGCTGGTCGCCTGCTGTATTTGCAGGATTATCTCATTGAAGTTCGCTCCCGGTCCCTGAACCTGCACCCGCTGTGCCACGGCGTTCTCGCCCACCGGCGTCTGGGCCAATGCGCCCCACGCACACGACAGAATAAGGATCATTGCCGCTTGGGCGGTCTTCATAACCATGCTCTTGCTCCGTACCTTTGAGATGAGGGTTACTCACGGCGGGGTTACTTCTCCCATCGCTATAATCTATTGCCGTGCGTGCATCCAGGACCCACACAATAGGATACACAAAAGCCGTCCGCGCCTTGCGTGCCCAGGCGCAAACCAGAGCAGACCTGGTTTCCTTCAGTTTCTTCAGGAAATGCGGCAAACAGTCCTCGTCGGGGGTGCTGACGCCACAGATCAGAAAGCTGGCTCGGAAATTTTACATGCTCCCGCTACCCGATGTGCGTAAGCTCATGCATTCCAATATGCATTGTGAGCGATCTCTTGCTCATGCAGTGCTTCGTCTCCGCTTTGAAAAAAGCCCCGCGCCGGAACAAAAAATAATTTTCGATTTCTACGTCAAGAACCGTATCGCCATCCGCACATGGGATGGCGTGGATGACAGCGCTCCATATATCGTGGGGCCATATCTTCTCAAGCGCAGCAAAAAGCTGCTCTACCAACTGGCCCGGTCCTCCAGCTTGCTGGACCGGAGAATTGCCATTGTTGCCACATGGTGCTTTATTCGTGCCGGCCACTATGAGGACACGCTCAAAATTGCGCAGGTCCTTCTGCAAGACAAGGAAATCCTGATTCACCGGGCCACGGGTTGGATGCTGCGTGAAGTGGGTAAGCGTGATCCTGGAGCGCTGAAGAACTTCTTGAAATCGCACTGCCAGAGCATGCCCCGTATCATGCTGCGCTATGCCATTGAGCGGCTCACAGCGAAAGAAAAAGCGCGGTATCTAAGACCCAATTAAGTGCTTCGGGAGAGGGGCCAAACGATCGATCCCATGTCGATCCAGCCGGTCTTCTGCTGATGCTGAGGGATGCTTCTCCCCTTGGTTAAGAATTGTCATTTACCCGGCGTCACTGAAACTTTGTTCTCCAGCCCCCATCTAATTAATTAACCAGACAGTTAGTAAATGCCAAAAATCGATTTATACAACTGGCTTTATACAAAGGAAGAACCATTTATGAAAAAGGCACCGCAGTTTTTCTTAGCAGCTATTCTGGCCCTGGGTACGGCTGGAGCGGGCTTTGCCGCCACGGCGGACCAGGTTTCACGACCCGTCGCCGCGAATGTCAATTCCAGTCTTGAGCAGCGGCTTTACGGTGAAGTCCATCACCAGCTTGCGCTTATCCCGCAATTCACCATCTTTGACAATCTGGCATACCGGGTGGATGGCGGCACCGTGACTCTTTACGGTCAGGTCCGCAACGCCATTATCAAGGATGAAGCCCAGAGTTCCATCCAGCACCTGGAAGGAGTGGACCGGGTCATCAACCAGATTGAAATACTTCCCGCATCCTTCAATGACGACCGTATTCGCCGGCAGGTGGCCCGTGCTGTATTCAACGATCCGCGCATGGCCAACTATGCAATTCAGCCCGTGCCTCCCATTCACATCATTGTGAAGAACGGTCACGTAACGCTGAAAGGCGTGGTCGACAATCCCATGGACAAGCAACTGGCGGTAACACGCGCAAATAGCGTGCCCGGAGTGTTCTCCGTGCAGAACAACCTGCAGGTGGAACGCAAGGGGTAAAACAATTAAGAAGTTTCCACGGAGAGATGCAGGGACACTGTGTCTCTCTTTTTTTTCAGACCATCAGATTTTTCTGGATTTGGACTGCAGACAACAAACTTCATCCTCAACGGGACGAATGTTTGGGCGTCTGAGGCCAATCTGTTCATTGCAGGAACCAGCGGTCCAAGACTACCCTGCGACAGAACCACTCACTCTTCAATAGCATCCGCGCCAGGCTGTTACGTAGATGCGTCGGCAAGTGCTTTGCAATCTTCTCCGGGTAGGCATGTCCGGGATTCAGGCGCGTGACCAACAGATCAGAATAGACAGCTAGCCGCGCACGGTTGTACAAGCCCTCGGACGACCGAATGATCTCGGCGGCCAGCAGTCCGGATTCAACCGCCGGGCGGATTCCCTCGCCGCTCTGCTCGTACGCTAAGCCAGCCGAATCGCCTATCAACATAATTGAGTCATCGACGATTTTTCGTTGTGAGCTCCCAAATAGCAGATAAGCATGACCAGCGGGCCGGGCCGGGAGGTCAAATGTTACCTTGCCGGTGGTGCGCAGTAACGTCAAGAACCGTTCCATGTGCCGCGGAAGAGCGATATGGTCCATTCGCCCCAGACCAATATTGATGAAATTATTCTTTCGAAAACACCAGCCGTACCCTTTTAAGTCGTCGCAGAAGTAAAGTTCAGGAATTTCTGGGCGAATACTGCAGGACGCACTCTGCTCGGGGGGCACCTCAAATTCGATTTCCTGGGCAACCACCGGCTCCTCGTGATTCGTATTTCCGATGTGTCGAGAGACGGGACAAAAATGGCCGCCGGCTCCCACAAGCAGCTTCGCCCTGATCTCGCCATTCACAATCCAGACATCGCTGAAACGCTCAATGCTGGTCACCGGGCTTTCTTCGCGTATCTGGACCCCGCAACGCCGCAACAGATATTCATCGAATTCACAGCGTCTAATCCCGTAGCTTACGGTCCGTTCGTAGTCAATTTCTGTTTCGTGCTGTCCCATTGCGCTGACGCGAAATCCGGTGATGGGCTGAAGCGTACGTCCAGGCCTGTAGTCATCAGGATGGATCCCCAACGATCGCAGGACTGGGACCGTGATCCATCCCCCGCACACCTTGTTGCGAGGGAATCTGGCTTTGTCCAGAACCAGTACCTCTAGCCCGGATGAGCGCAGCCCCCACGCGCAGGAAGATCCCGCCGGTCCACCGCCCACGATCAATACGTCACAGGAATGCATTCAGCGTCCCTTTTGTTCCCTTCGTTGCTGGGTGCGTAAAGGCGCTCCCGGGTCGAGGGCATGGAACTGCAATTTTTTCCCGCAAAGAGCAGCTGAAACAACTGGAGAGAACCAACACGGAACCCGGCAATTGAACCAGCGAGATAGAACCGCCACATTCTTGCAAATGCGATCCCGAAACGCTCTGCCACTATCTCGTACGAACGCTCGAAGGCTTGCAGCCAGCATTCGAGAGTTCTTGCATAGTGAGAACGCAGGTTCTCCAAGTCGAGCAGGCAAAAGTCATAGGGTTCAAGGGCCTGAGCGACTTCGCTGAGTGCCGGAACATAGGCCCCGGGAAAAATTCGCTTACGAATCCAGATGCTGAAAGGCTCAGGATGGCTTTTGCCTATGAAGTGCAAGAGAGCACGGCCATGATCACCGATTGCCCGGTGAAGCACACGGGCAAAGTCTGGATAGTAGTCAGACCCAACATGCTCCAGCATACCCACTGAAACAAATGCATCATAACGCCCGACGATGTTGCGATAGTCATCTTCCAGGAATTCAACCCGCGAAGTAAGCCCCTCTCTCATGGCCCGAGCGCGGGCAAATTCGATTTGCTCGTGCGAAATATTGAAGGCCTTGACCCTGACGCCATAGTGTCTGGCCATATGAAGCGCGAGCGCCCCCCAGCCGCAGCCGGCTTCCACTACGGTTTCACCAGGCTTGAGCCACAATTTCCGGCATACCAGGTCCAACTTTGCCCTCTGTGCCTCTTCCAGACTCGCATTTTCGTCAGGAAAATACGCGCAGGTGTAGACCATCTGCGGATCAAGCCACAGGCCGTAGAAATCTGCCGGGATATCCTAGTGGTAGTGAATGTTTTTTCGGGAAGTGCTCAGGGTGTTGGCCTGGATCCAGCCAAGCCACTTTGAAATGAGCCTGGTGATCTTCTGTTCCGGTATGTCATAGACCATCTCAAGCATGCGGACAAGATCGCCCTCAATCTCGATGCGGCCATCGCTGTACATATCTCCAAAATTCATTTCCGGATTGAGCCACAATGCGAACAGCGTTTTTCTATCTTTCACGCGAATGGTTGGGGCCCTCGGGAACTGCAATGTCTGATTGCAGGAAGTGGTTTCGGAGTCCAAGCGAATCCGGACGGGATGACTAATACGACGAACGGCATCTAGTGACCAGCGATCAAACCAGGCTTCATTCATTTCAATACCTC
>DAHUXF010000095.1 GCA_027307295.1 Acidobacteriaceae bacterium | reverse complement strand
GGGCATGAGTTATGCCCGCCTGGAAGCGCACGGCGGCATACAGTGGCCGTGCTATGACGAGTCTCATCCGGGAGAGCTCTTTCTCCATGGACGGCTCTGGCATGAACCTTTGATTGGGCCGCGCGCGCCTTTTAGCGTGGTAGAGTTTGAGCCGCCGGTTGATCAACTGAATGCCGAGTATCCCATGCGTTTGACGACGGGAAGGCGGCTTGATTCGTACAATACGGGCGTCCAGACCGGGCGTTACGCTTCTCCACTGCGCGATGTGGAAACGCTTGATCTCGCGCCGGAAGACGGAGAACAATACAATCTGCGCGAAGGAGAACGAGTCCGCGTGAGTTCACGGCGAGGATCGGTGATTGCTCCTGTCCGGTTTGATCCCGGCCTGCGCCAGGGGCTCGCTTTTCTCACCATGCATTTCCCCCGGCAGGTGGCCACCAATGATTTGACCATCGATGCGGTCGATCCTAAATCCGGGACTTCAGAGTTCAAGGCCACCGCTGTCCGCATCGAAAAATGTACGGAGGAATAATTGGACCTTCACCTGACCGGCGCACGTCCCACGCCTGAAGAGAAAGACGCTGTTGATTTGGAGTTGGGTCAGCCGGAATCAAGTTGGCAGGGCGCACAACGGCATGGCGGCGCAGACAGCCGGACCTCTTTTGAAGGAAACCAGAAAGCAATCTCGCAGCGCCACCTGCTGTTGCCGCTGTTGCACGCAATTCAAAACCGCATAGGCTGGATCAGCGAGGGCGCGCTCAACTATGCGTCGCTGCGCCTGGATGTTCCTCCGGCGGAAGCGTTTGGCGTAGCTTCATTCTACGGAATGTTTGCTCTTGCGCCGCGCCCCCCGGCTGTGGCCCACGTCTGCGACGACATTGCCTGCATGGCAAGGGGTTCTGAGCCTCTGTGCGAGGAACTGGCGGAGAAACTTGGTCCTGAAGGCGCGCCGTGCGCCGGAGGCCGGGCCACATGGCTCCGCAGCAATTGTCTTGGACTGTGCGAACGCGCTCCGGCTGTCTTGATGATCAGGGCCGGCATAAAAGCGCAACAACGCGTGCTGGCGCCTGCCACTCCTGACCGCGTGGAGTCGCTGGTGAATGACGCCGCCAATGATTGCATGCCGGCCGCTCCTGACGTTTTGAATCCGCAGCTCTCCGTGCCGCAGGAAGGATCAAGAAAGCTGGCCCTGTTGCGCCGCGTGGGCAAGAGCAATACAACGCAGATTGATGGCTACCAGAGGCTGGGAGGCTATGAAGCCCTGCGCAAGGCCATGGAGTTGGGAGCAGAACGAGTGCTGGCGGAAATCACCGCGTCGCGGCTTCTGGGACGTGGCGGAGCGGCTTTTCCCGCCGCCAAAAAATGGGAAGCGCTTTACGTGCAGCGTGAGCGCCTGAAGAAAGATCCCACGCGCAAGCATTACCTGATCTGCAACGCGGATGAATCGGAGCCGGGAACCTTCAAAGACCGCGTAATCATGGAAGGCGATCCGTTTGCGGTGCTGGAAGGCATGACCATTGCCGCGCTGGTGACTGGAGCCGAAAAGGGCTATATCTATCTGCGCGGTGAGTACCCGCTGGCGGCGGAGCGCCTGGCCCACGCCATTGAGGCTGCCCGCTGGGAAGGCTTTCTGGGCGAAGACATCCTTGGCAACGGAATGCGCTTTGATATCGAACTCCGCCGCGGCGCAGGAGCCTATATCTGCGGTGAGGAGACAGCGCTGTTCAATTCCATTGAGGGGCAGCGTGGAGAACCGCGCAACAAACCGCCATTCCCCACGCAGGCCGGGCTCTTCCGCCAGCCCACAGTGGTGAACAATGTGGAAACGCTGATCAATGTTCCGCTCATCGTGAGCCAGGGCGGCGCAGCCTATGCCAGCATTGGAACAGAGAATTCAACCGGGCCAAGACTGTTTTGCGTTTCCGGCCACGTGGAACGTCCCGGCGTTTATGAAGTGCCAATGGGAACCACGTTGCGTCAGCTCATTGATTTCGCGGGCGGTACGGCAGGCACGGGAAGATTGCGGGCCGTGTTGCTGGGTGGAGCGGCAGGCACGTTTGTTTCTCCAGGGGAGATTGACGTTCCACTGACGTTTGAAGGTACACGGGCCATTGGCGCAACTTTGGGCTCAGGCGTGGTCATGCTTCTGGATGACAGCACTGACATGAAGGAAATCCTGCTGCGCATTGCCGCCTTCTTTCGCCATGAGACCTGTGGCCAATGCGTACCCTGCCGCGTGGGCGTGGTGCGCCAACAGGAGGCGTTGCAGCGGCTGGTGGAAGGCCGTCCGGCGAAATCAAAAGCAGATGAGCTGGCAATGCTGCGGGAGATGGCCCAGGCCATGCGCGATGCCTCCATCTGCGGGCTGGGACAAACCGCGTCCAGTGCGCTGGAGTCAGCTCTGGCGCGATGGGATTTATTTGCATGAAAGAGACTACGCCAGCAACGACCCCGGCAACACCGGCCCAGGAAACCTCGCCGCTGCCATTGATTCCGGTGCCGCGCGGCCCCGTTCCACAAGCGCCAGCGGAGCCGGAACGCCGGATGATCGAAATTAAGATTGACGGCCATGCAGTCTCCGTGCCGGAAGGGTCAACCATCCTGGAGGCCGCCCGCAACCTGGGTGTGGATACGCCGACGCTCTGCTTTCTTGAATCGCTCACGCCGGTGAACGTATGCCGCGTATGCGTGGTGGAGCTGGAAGGCTCGCGCACTCTGGTTCCAGCATGCTCGCGAAAAGTTGAGCCGAACATGTCAATCCAGACTGACTCAGAGCGCGTGCGATTGTCGCGCAAGTTGGTGCTGGAGTTTTTGGCATCTTCAGTAGATGTTTCCACGGCCCCGGCATTTGCCGGCTACATGCAGCGCTACGGAGCCAGGCCGGAGCGCTTTGGCGATTCAGCGGCAACCGTAAGGCAGCCGGTAAAGATTGACAACGATCTATATGTTCGCGACTACGCAAAATGCATTCTCTGCTACAAGTGCGTGGAAGCGTGTGGCGTGGACGCGCAGAATACCTTTGCCATCGCCGTTTCCGGACGCGGTTTTTCCGCGTCGATTGCCACGGAATTCCAGGTCCCCCTGCCGGACTCAGCCTGCGTTTACTGCGGGAACTGCATCGGCGTCTGTCCTACTGGCGCGCTGATGTTCAAAAGTGAATATGACATGCGGCAGGCAGGCGCATGGGACGAACCACAACAGCAGCAGACAACCACGATCTGCCCGTATTGCGGCGTGGGCTGCAATCTTATTGTGCACCAGCAGGAAGGAAAGATCGTAAAGGTCACTTCGCCCCTCGATCACCCCGTCACGCATGGCAATCTCAGCATCAAAGGACGTTTTGGCTGGCAGTTTGTACAGGTTGAGCCGGCCCCGAAGTAAGCTGATCTTTTTGTGCGCGCTGAACTGGCGCGCAACTATCCGGCGCTGAGTTTGCCGAGAAAGTCCCGCACGCGCCGTGCATTCGCGCCTACATCACTCTGGCCGATTCGCGAAAGCGAACGCATGTCAACCCGGCTGCCGCTTCCATCGGCGGTGATCCGTACAACTATGTCATCCTTGAATCCGAACCAGAAGGTGGTGGCAGTGGCTTCGATACGGCCTTGCGTGGGATCAGTGGCGGCGATCTCCCAGCCCATGCCGCGCGCCGTGGAAAGTGCATGGTCAAAAGCCTGGCTGGGTGGGACGGCAAGATGCACCGGCGCTATATCTGGATAGACCCGCTTCTGGAGTTCCGTGGTCTTCGGGTCCACGTCAGTGGGGTTGGCATGGTCCACGGCGGCACGTTGTGGCAGAACAGCGGAGAATTGCGGCGGATTGACCGTGTCTGTGGTTACGTCATGGATGGGAGAATGCAGGGCCACACGCAGGCTGTTCAAGGGGATGCCTGCTGCTATCAATCCAAAAACAATCCCGGCCAGCGCCAGGCCTCGTCCGCTGCGGGCGCGTATGGCCCCGATGATCGAGAGCAGCAAGGCAACTAAGCCCAGCAGGAGCGCAAGAGGGATGACCCTTAACAACGCGAACTGGAGTCCCCAGACATGCAGTCGATAAGCGGGACCATCCAGAGCCAGCAGCAGGCAGCTGAAAAGACCCATGAAAAAACCGATGAGAGCGGTGCGTGAGACGCGGGGAACACTGGATTGCGTGCTGGCCATTGTTTCTCCTTGCGCCAATAAGTTTCTCTTATGACTTGCAGATTAGGCAATAGCTTCTCTGGATCAAATTGGTCTGGAGTTGCAAACCACCTATTTTTGATTTGCAAGCTCACCAGAGTACCGGCTTAACAAAACCCTAACGTTCCTTACAAGGCTTTAAAGACAATCACTGCGAGATGGGGTTTACACCAACAAGACGTAAGCCGGGACCTGAACCAGCGGTGACGAAGAAAGAATGGTGATTGGGGCCTGAGCACAGGAGGAATCATGAATCGCTTAAGGATATTGCTCATTGGAGCAGCACTGGTAACGGGAGGATCGGCTCTGGCATCGGCCCAGGCTTTACAGACGGATGTGGCATACCATGATCGCGATAGAGACCGTGACCGGGGCAGGGACCGCGATCATGATCGGGACAGAGATCGCGACAGGGGATATCGCTCAGGATATGGATACCGCGGCGGTGACCGGGACGACCGCAGATATCGTGATCGAGATGACTACCGCCGGTATGACCGCGATGGCAGATATGACCGTCGCTGGGACGGACAGCGCTGGCGCTACTGGAATGGCCGCGAGTGGATTTTTTAAGAGACCGGGGTTAGCTCTTTTCTAAAGAGCCGAAAGGCGGGATGTGCTTAACCAGTGCATCCTGCCTTATTGTTTGTGGGTTGATTTCGCGGCTATAAGAACACGAAGGAGCACTAGAGGATTTGCCACGTGATTGCGCCAGATGAAGCTTGATTTGGCTGAACCTTTCCGATCAGTGTTCATCGGTGTAGATCAGTGGTAAGGCCTTATTGCGCTGGATCGTCAGCGCACACCAAAAAACAAAGGCAGCGCAAGGCTGCCCTTGTTCGGCGGTGATGATGACACGGCTATTGATGGTGAATATCACCCGCCGCAACCAGGTTGGTATCGAGTTCAATAAACAGTGCGCGAGTGCCATCTACCAGGTAGACAACCATGTTTTGTGTTCCTAGTGGGGTTTGCAGCGTCAAAGTGGTGCGTCCGTTCGGCGTGACCGCAAAGGTCCCACTCAATGGCTGGCCGAAGGTGATGCTGCCGGTGTTGTTCAGGTCAATGATGCCGGAAACTTTACTGCTTCCGTCAGCGGTAAATTGCGCTATGGAGTCCAATTCGTTGCTGCCGGAGGAGCCGGTAAAGTTGATTCCATAGATTCCGGAAAGCGAACCGCTGGTAAAGGCCGCTGTCTGCTGGGCCAGCGCTGCTCCCGTTGTCACGAAATTGAAGTCCGTCTCCAGCACAAGTACGCCAGAAGTGGTGGGATAAATCACAAAGTTGAATGTGCCCGCGGAAGTGACCACGGTCAAGGTGCCGCGTCCTGTTGCCGCCATTGTATAGTTGCTGCCGCTGGCAACAGCCACACCTGTGCGCACTGTGCCGGAGTCATTGAAATCCTCAGTGCCGCTGGTAACGTTTCCTGCGCCATCGGAAGTCAACACACCGGCGGAAGCAAAGGGGCCGTGGGCAACAACGTCCGCTCCGGCGATGGAGAAGGCAAAGGGACCCGAGACAGAAGCAGGAGAGAAGGGACCGTTTTGCCGGAACGCCTCGCCACCCGTGGCCAGAGTGGTATCAACCTCAACAACTTTGAGATGGTTGGCGTCCACTACATAGAAGGCGAATACCAGGGAGCCGCGCGCTGTATTCAATGTAGCTGAGCCCCGGCCGTTGGCAGAGACCGGAATGGAGCCGGTGACTGGATCATTCTGGATCACCGTACCATTGTCGTTGGAATCGTCCAGGCCGCTGGTGATGTTGCCGGAGGCGTCTGAAGTAAAGTTGCCTGCCACGCCAATGGGATTACCGGTTGCATCATCAATGCCGGAAACGTTGAAGGCGAAAGTCCCCGCGAGCGCTGCGTTGGAAAAGGCAGAGGTGTTTTGCTGGTCGATTGTGCCGCTTCCGGTGGCATTCGCGTCAAAGCGGGTCACCAGTGCGTGACCTGAGGCCACCAGCACAAAATCAATGGTGGAATTTCCTGCTGCTGAATTCAAGGCAGCGGAACCCCGTCCGTCAGCGCGCACAGTGTAAGTGCCGCTGATCGCAACACCGGTACGGATGCCGGCGTTGCTGTTGATATCCTGCGTACCGGATGTGATATGCCCGGCGCCGTCAGCCTGGAAACTTCCTGCTACGGCAAGAAAGCCTCCCGCGTCCGTTCCCGTATAAGAAAATGCAAACGGTCCGGTAAGGTTGGCATTGGTGAAGTTCCCTGTAGGAGGAGGAAATCTGAGCGAGTTGCCATTGCCGCAGCCAGCCAGGATGAAGATCATCAAGAACGTAACGAAGAAAGAAAGAAAATGCTTTGCCCGCATGCGATACCTCGAGCTCCTCAAGATTATGACATCGAACCAGCCTTATGGCTCAGCCAGAGACTCTTAACACCAAAAGCCGCCGATTGTTGCGGTCCCTTGAGTTTGCCGATCTCTGTTGATTGTCTAATTGTCGTAGATATATATCTCAAATCAGATGCTTACGTTGGTTCAATGGTGCCGGTAAAGTTTTGTAAGAGGTAACGATGTGACATGTCCTGTCAGCGATGGCCCAGGAATCCTTTGGGTACACAATTGCCGGGAAATCGTGGGGCGACTGTGCGGGCATAGCAAACCCGGCCCAATCATCACAAATGGCCATCGCCAGACAGGAGTTTGGGTGTTTTTGGAACACATTTTATATAATGATAAAGACCTCGTAAATTTCTCTGGGAGCACTCCATCCATGATCAGGTTTTTGCAGAGCGGCAACAAATTTTCAAAATACTTGCTTGCCGGCTTTCTTTTGGTAGTGGCCGCAAGCATGGTGGCCTTTCTTATTCCCGGTTTGACCAGTGACACTACTGTAGTGAACCAGGCAGGCGTGGTGGCCACTGTGGCCGGAGAGGAGATTCATCGCGAGGACGTCGTACGAATTGTGCAGGCGGAGCAGAGCCGGCAGGCGTATCCGGCCATGTTCATTCCGTATCTCAGTCAGCGCGCCCTGCAACAACTGATTGAGCAGGCGGAGATTGTGCATGAAAGTGAGCGCATGGGCCTGAAAGTGTCTGACCAGGAGATCCGGGATGAGATGCAGAACGGCGCTTACAAGGCATATTTTTATCCCGGCGGGCAGTGGATTGGCGCGGAAAAATACAAGCAGCTGCTGCAATCCAGCAACACCACGGTCGAAGCTTTTGAGCATGATATGCGGCAGGACCTGCTACGGCGGAAACTCTTCAGCGTAATCGCCGCCAATGCTACCGTCCCGGAAGCAGAAGTGGAGCAGGCTTACAAAGACCGCAACACCAAGGTAAAATTCCAGTACGCTTTGCTGAACCTGGACGCCATTACAAAAACCGTCAAGCCCACCGACACCGAATTAAAGGCGTATTTCAACGCCAATCTGGCGCGTTACAAGAGCGCGATGCCGGAAAAGCGGCAGGTCAAATATTTTGTGGTGAATGACAGCGATTTTGCCAACAAAATCATCCTTGATCCAGCTGAGATTCAACGCGCCTACAGCAACAATGCAAATTCATACCGCGTGGATGAGCGCGTTAAGGTGCGGCACATCCTGATTGCGGCCCCCAAACCGGGAGCGGACGGCAAAGTGGACCCTAAAGCAATGGATGCGGCCCGCGCCAAAGCAGAAGACGTCCTGAAGCAGGTGAAGGCCACAGGGGATTGGTCCGGTCTGGCGAAGAAGTATTCTGAGGATCCTGGCAGCAAGGACAAAGGCGGCGAGCTGGAATGGCTGGCAAAGGGCCAGACCGTGCCGGAGTTTGAAAAGACCGCGTTCAGCCAGAGCAAAGGCCAGATCAGCGCACCGGTACAAACCTCATTTGGGTTCCACATCATCCAGACAGAGGACAAGCAGGAGGCGCATCTGCGTCCTCTGGCGGAAGTAAAGCCGGAAATTGAGCAGCGCCTGAAAGATGAAAAACTCAAGGCGCAGTTGAACAAGGTTTCTACTGACGCCGTGGACGTGGCCCAGAAACAGGGTCTGGACAAAGCCGCAGCCAAGTACAACGCACAGGTGGTGCAGAGCAATCCGGTTGCCCGCAAAGATGCATTGCCGGGCGTAGGCGCGCAACCGGCGGTAATGGACGCCATCTTCACAACGCCGGACAAGACGCCACAGATTGCCCGCTCCACGCAAGGCTATGTGGTCTTTGAAGTCACCCGGATCGATCCTCCCCGCGAACCTGTTTACGATGAGATCAAAGATCAGGTAGCCAATGAGTTCAAGGCAGAGCGGGCTGGTGACATTCTTCGTCGCAAAGCGCAGGAACTGGCGGACCGTGCCCATGCAACGCATGATTTAGCCAAAGCGGCAAAAGAAGCCGGTGCTACCCTGAAAACCAGCGAACTGGTGGGCCGCAGCGGCCAGGTGCCCGATATTGGCGCCATGAGCGGCGCTGCCGCCGTGGCCTTTACCATGAAACAAGGCGAGATCAGCTCGCCCCTGAACCTGGGACGAAGCAATGCCGTATTAGAAATTGTGGAGCGGCAGGAACCGGCATTGGGTGATCCGCAATACATCAAGGAACGCGACCAACTGCGTGAACAACTGGCCCAGCAGAAACAGCAAGAGCTGCTTTCCATGTACCTGAGCGATCTGAGCGCGCGCCTGGAAAAAGAAGGCAAGGTAAAACTCAACAAAGCGGAAGTGGACAGTTTGACGAAGCAACGCAGTTAATTCTGCATCCAATAAAATATGCCGTTAGAGCGATCGGCAGGAATCCTGCTCCATCCCACATCATTGCCGTCGCGGGGCGGCATTGGCGATCTTGGGCCGGAAGCTTATGCTTTTGCGGATTTTCTGGCCCGCGCGCGACAGAGCTTGTGGCAAGTGCTGCCGTTTTCACCACCTGGCCTGGGTAATTCTCCTTATTCCGCCATCTCTGCATTTGCCGGTAATCCTCTGCTGATCAGCCTGGAGAGACTGGCCCAGGATGGCTG
>DAHUXF010000094.1 GCA_027307295.1 Acidobacteriaceae bacterium | reverse complement strand
CCAACCTCAGCCAGCGGTTGCAAAGGCCGGAAGATAAGTTGCGCTTCCAAACTCTCGCGCTCTGCTTCATCGCGGTCAGCCTTGCCGGCTGCAGGAAGACCCCGGAGCCAACTCCCAACTATCGCGAGTACGCATACGTTTCTAACGGCGAAAGCAACAGTGTGACCGTCATTGATCTGCGGGCGCTGGCGATTCAATCCACCGTTTCCGTGGGCCGCGGCCCAACCGGATTGGCAGTCAACCCCAAGAAGAATGAGGTTTACGTCGCCAATACCCAGTCCAATAACATTTCCGTGATTGACGCTGAAACCAATAGCGTTGTCTCGATCATTGGCGTGCATGGCGCGCCATTTTTTGTGGATGTGTCCGGCGATGGCAAGCGCGCCTATGTGGCGAATTCCGGGTCTGCGAATTTATCAGTGATCGATCTGGACCAGCGCAAGGTCATCCGGACAATTGCCACCGGCAGGGGCAGCAACCTGGCGCGCGTGACACCTGACGGCAAGCTGGTGATTGTTGCTTTGCATGATGAAAATTCCGTAGCCATTGTTGATACAGACAAGCTGGCCGTGCGCAGCACGGTAAAAGTGTGTGAAACCCCCGTGGAACTGGCGGCGGTGCCTGATTCCAGCAAGGTCTTTGTAGCGTGCAGCAAATCGCACCAGGTCGGCGTGGTTGACCTGAAATCAGATAAACTGCTTACCCTGCTGGACGTGGGTAAGACCCCAATCCATATCGTGGTCAAGCCCGATGGAGGCGAAGTTTTTGTTTGTAACTACGACGCCAGCTCAATTTCAGAAGTCGTGACCGGCGCCAATGAAGTGAACAACACCTTTATGATCGGTGACCATCCGGTGCGGGCCCTGGTCTCGCCAGACAATGCTTTACTCTATGTGGCAAACTTCGGCTCCGATGCGGTTGCGGTTTATAGCATCGATAACGGCAAACGAACAAGCTCGGTACCGGTGGGCAGCCATCCTGACGGCATGGCCTTTTCGCCCAACCATATGCTTCTACTGGTGGTGAACACGGCCAGCAGCGATCTAACGGTCCTCTCTCTTCTTGACAGTCGAGGACGCCCGCAACCTGAAGTACCAACGCTGGAAACCATGATTCCCCTGGGAAATGCGCCGCGAGACATCGCCGTAAAAGCCTTTGTGAGCCAGCGGCCTTAAATCAAACCAGCCCCAGGCCGCCATCCACTGTGAGCACCTGGCCGGTAATGAAGTGCGGCGCAGTGGCAAAGTACATTACGGCGCTCACCACGTCATGGACGGTTCCATTCTTTTTCATCGGCGTGCGATCTGCCAGCCTGTGCAGCAGAGCTGGGTCTTTCTCGCCTTCTACATCAATCATGCCCGGAGCAACACAATTCACAGCGATTTCCGGCGCCAATCCTTTGGCCATGACCTGAGTCAGCATATGCAGCGCCGCTTTTGACGAGCAATAATGCGCGTGCGTTGCCCAGGGTTTCTGCCCGCCCAACGAACCCATGTAAAGGATGCGTCCCCGGACCTGCCGCAAAACCGGAATACACTCCCGCGAAAAGAGAAATGGGCCGCGCACGTTGACCGCAAATACGTCATCCCATTCTGCTGCGGTAATGTCCTGGGGATTGGCGGTCAGGAACACCCCAGCATTGTTTATTAGCAGATCAATCCTGCCAAAGCGCTCCAGCGCGGCAGCCACGGCCTGCTGAATGTCCGCTTCCTGCCGCACGTCACAACGCAGAGAAAGTCCCTGCCCGCCAGATGATTCAACGTGATGGAGCAGCTGTCGCGCTTCATCAGCCGACGAATGATAGGTAAAGACAACACGGGCCCCGGCTGCGGCCAGAGCATGCACAATCGCCCTGCCCAGGCGGCGCGCGCCGCCGGTGACCATAACGGTTTTACCTTCCAGTTGACCCACCGTTGCATTGTAACCCGTTGTCTCCATGAATCTTTTCCGTACCCAGCGTTATCCAATTCATGCATGAGCAGCTATACCGACTTTACTTCATCCCCCGGTGATGAGGTTCACGCCTCGGTCATTAATCAGCCTGAACTGAATCAGCCTGAACTGAGGCCATGGACGCTTATTCGCGCGTGGTGACCACAGTCGCCGAAGGAGTAAGCCGGTCCGTGGTTCGCATCCAGGTGGAGAGCAAACGCGGACGCGGCGGCAGCGGATCCGGCTTTATTTTTACTCCGGACGGCTTTGTTCTCACTAACAGCCATGTAGTCCATGGCGCAGACAAGATCATGGTGGCAACGCCGGATGCCGGTGGTTTCCAGGCACAACTGATTGGAGAAGACCCTGATACGGACCTGGCCCTGGTGCGGATTGACGCTCCGGGACTGTATTCCGTGAAGCTGGGCGATTCACGCAGAATCCGCGTGGGGCAATTGGTGGTGGCGATCGGTAATCCGTATGGCTTCCAATACACCGTGACCGCCGGAGTGGTCAGCGCGCTGGGACGCAGCCTGCGTTCGCAGTCCGGACGCCTGATTGAAGACGTAATCCAGACCGATGCCGCGTTGAATCCCGGCAATTCCGGAGGTCCGCTGGTCAACTCCTCCGGCGAGGTCATTGGCGTCAACACAGCCACGATTCTTTCCGCGCAAGGCCTGTGCTTTGCCATTTCCATTAACACGGCAAAGTTTATTGTCAGCAAGTTGATCCGGCATGGCCTGGTCCGGCGGAGTTACATCGGCGTACAAGCCCAGACAGTACCGCTGAACCGCACCATCGCACGGCATTATGATTTAAAAACTTTGTCTGGAGCGCTGGTCCTCTCGGCTGAGCCGGGCAGCCCATCCGTCCGCGCAGGGTTGCAGGAAGGCGACGTTATTGTTTCCCTGGCCGGTGAACCCGTGGAGGGCGTGGATGTTCTCTATGGTTTGTTAGGTGAAGAACGGATTGGATTGAGCACAAAAGTGACCGTGCTGCGCGGCTCTCGCCGTTTGGAGTTCAACGTGGTCCCGCAGATTCGGCCCAGTTGAAGCCGCGGTGATTCCCATATGTGGGCCGCGAGATCAGAGCCCGAAAAGTTCCCGCAGGCGCTTCGTTTGGGCACGGCTGACGGGAATCTCGGTTTGCTTTTTGTCGTCCATGCGGAGCTGGTATGAGCTCTTGAACCATGGCACAACTTCCTTGATGCGGTTTATGTTGACGACGTACGACCGGTGCGCGCGCCAGAAGTTTTCCGGGTCAAGACCCTCCAGCAGCTCTTCCAGAGTGCGGCAGTTTGACTGCCCTTCCAGCGTGGTTGCTACCACGCTGATGATGCCATCCTCAATGGAGGCGAAGCAGACATCTTTCTGATCCACCAGAAGCAAGCGCCCCGCAGTGCGCAGCAACACTTTAGAGTTTTGCGGACGCTGTGATTCCAGCAACTTCACCAGCGTGTCCAGCCGGTCTGTTCCCGGGGAAGCGCCGTTGACTTTCTTGCGCACCTTTTCAATCGCCTGACTGACCCGTTTCTTATCAAATGGTTTAAGAAGATAATCTATTGCATTGACTTCAAAGGCCTTAACAGCATATTGATCGTAAGCAGTGGCAAAGACTATCTGGGGGAGGGGGATCTTCTTGTCCAACAGCTTTTTGATCACGCCAAAGCCGTCCAACCCCGGCATTTGCACATCAAGAAAAAGCAGGTCAGGAGAGAATTCCTTGATGAGATTGATGGCCTCAAGCCCATTGTGTCCCTGGGCCACAACTTCAACGTCATCGACTGATTTAAGCAGGTAACTTAGCTCGTCGCGGGCGAGCTGCTCGTCATCCACTATGACTGCGGAAAGTGCCACAGAATAATCCCCGGAATCAGTATAGAGGCTGAGGCAGGCGAGCTCAACTTCCCCCCAGCCTCATCAACGCCGCTACGCCCAAAAAAAATCTGGCCAAGCTGTCGATTCCCTCATGCTAATTGCATGACTCCCATCGTGACGCCCGCATGGACAAGCAAGGCAAACTGGTAACGCTGGATGATCAGGACCGTGGGTTGTGGGACAAGCAGTGCATTCATGAAGGCATTGAATGTCTTCACCGGGCCCTGCAATGTGGTTGCATTGAATCAAGCTGTGGCTGTGGCGATTGGCCCTGGGACTGGAGCAGGGGCTATGCGCTGCTTATGCGTTCTGCATCATCGTTTCCGGGCGATAGGCTTAAAAACAGTATCTCTTCTACTCTCCCTCATCGGCCATTCCAAGCTTTGACAACCGGTACCGCAGCGCATTCCGTGAGAGTCCCAGGAGCCGCACAGCCTGGCTTTTGTTGCCATTGGCACGGCGCAAAGCTTCGCGGATCATGTTGTCCTCCCATTGCTCCAGCGTCATACCTTCAGGAAGAAACTGGTTGGCTGCCGTGGACGCCGGTGCGCTTGCCCGGCCCTGGGCCGCATCAAGATGAATGTCCTGCGCGTCAATCCTGGAGCCTGTGGACAAGGCCACGGCGCGCTCCACGCTGTTCTCAAGCTGCCGGACATTGCCGGGCCAGTGATACGCCATGAGCATACTAAGGGCGGCAGGAGTGATGCCCTCAATTTCTTTTTCACCCTCTACGGCAAAACGGGCAAGGAAATGATGCACCAGGTCGGGAATGTCTTCCTTGTGTTCGCGCAGCGGTGGAATATCAATCGGCACCACATTGAGCCGGTAATACAAATCTTCACGAAAGGTGCCTTCTTCCAAGGCCGCGCGCAGGTCGCGATTGGTGGCCGCAATCATGCGGACATCAACCTTCAATGTCTTGGTGCCGCCCAGGCGCTCAAACTCCCGTTCCTGCAACACACGCAGCAGCTTGACCTGTATGGACGCGGGTACATCGCCGATTTCATCCAGAAAGAGGGTGCCCTTGTCGGCCAGTTCAAATTTTCCCGGCTTGCTGGCCAGCGCTCCGGTAAAGGCCCCACGCTCAAAACCAAAGAGTTCGCTTTCAAAAAGAGTATCGGGAATGGCCGTACTATTGATCTTGATAAATGGCCCGGCAGCGCGGCGCGAGTTCTGGTGGATGGCCCGCGCGATCAGGTCTTTGCCCACGCCGCTCTCGCCGCCAATCAGCACAGTAGAGTTAGTAGGCGCCACGCGTTCCACCAGGGCCAGCACTTCCTGCATCTTTTTGCTGCGGCCCACAATGTTCTGAAAGTGATAACGCTTGCCCAGGGCTTCCCGCAGACTGCGGTTTTCATCGCGCACTTTCTGGACATCAAGCTCTTTGTTGATGACCAGCTTCATCTCCGCCATGGTGAATGGCTTGAGCACATAGTCACTGGCTCCGGCTTTCATGGCGTCGACTGCGGTTTCCACCGAGCCATAGGCAGTCATCACGATAAACGGCAGTGCGGCGTTCTGGCGCTTCCCTTCCTGCAGGAATTCCAGGCCATTCATGCCGGGCAGTTTGAGGTCCGTTACCACAAGGTCCACCGGTTCTTTGCGCAGGTAAACAAGGCCCTTTTCCGCGTCCTCGGCGCTGTAAACATGATGTCCATCTTCCCCCAGGCTGATTTCCAGCAGGCGGCGCATGCGCGGTTCGTCTTCAATGATAAGGATGTTTGCCATAGATAAGGGCTACTGCGCGCGGACTTCTCCTTCCTGGCTGCCGGGAAAGTAAACCCGGAAACAAGCACCGTGTTGCGGCTGGCTGATCAGCTTCACGGAACCTCCATGCGCGTCCACAATCTTGGAGACAATGGCCAGCCCCAGGCCTACGCCGGATTTCTTTGTGGTCATAAACGGATTGAATATCTGTTCCTTCAGTTCAGGAGGAACTCCAGGCCCGGAATCTTGAATCTCTATTAATACGCCGGTTGAATTTTCTTCCTCAGCGCCTTGAATGCTGATTTTCAGCTCGCCGCCTTTTTCGCCCATGGCTTCACATGCGTTCATCAGCAGGTTGGTGAACACCTGCTCGCACAGGTCATGGTCCAGCATGACTTTCGGCAAGCCAGGGGCAAAGTTGCGCTCCACTTTCACGTTGGCGCACGCTCCCTGTCCGGAAACGGCCTTCAAACTTCTTTCCACTACGCTTGTTATATCGGAAGCCGCAAGATCGAGTTGCGAAGGCCGGGCAAAATCCAGGAATCGGCCTACCAACGCGCTTACACGATTGACCTCAGTGTATATGTATCCGGCCAGCTCTTTTGCGAGAGGACTTGCGGCATCTAGTTTCTGCGTAAGTATTTCCGCCGAGCCCTTGATTACCCCCAACGGATTGCGGATTTCATGCGCTAATCCGGCGGAAAGCTGCCCCAGGGCAGCCAGGCGTTCGGCACGGCGCGCCTCTTCCTGCGCCAGCTTCAGGCTGCGATTGGCCTCACTCAGCGTCTCTGAAAGAACCTGATAACGCCGCACCTGCATGCGGTACTGCACCACAAAGCGGTTCACCGTCATGGCGACAAAGAAAAAGAACAGGACGCGCATCAGGAGTTCAGAAATGCTGTTTGCGGTGATGGTGAAATGCTGGCTGGCCTGATAAAGATAAGAGCTATACGCCAGTGAAGCCGCCAGCGTCCACAGCAACGTGGCCAGCGGCCCAAAATACATGGCCGCCGTCATCACCGGCAGATAGTAGATGGGATAGTAATCACTGTTAATGGCTGCGGGATCACCGGTGTGATTGATGAGCACCGTAGCCAGCACGATCTTAATAAGCACAACGATTCCCGGCCCCGGTTTGCCGGCAAGCCTTACAAAACGGTTCTCCAGCAACTGTGTAATGCCGATAATGAGCAGAATAAGCTGCTTATGGATTTCAGCAATGGGCGGGATGAGCGCAAGTCCGCCAACGAAAATCAGCCATAGAACGTCAAGCCAGCGCGGAGTTGCACGTTCTGACATAAGGGAAGATTTGAATGTATCATGAGGCGCCGCCATCTGCTCACAGGCAATGCCGGCGCCTTGCCATTGCCTGGATCGGCCCCGTCGCCTGTGCCGTTTGCAGATGTATTCATGCAACTCTGATATTGCTATCGGTGCCGCACGTTCACAAACACACTCCTATGGAAGAAGACGCCGGCAGTGTCCAGTGCCTGGACCGTGAGACGATGGTTGCCTTCTGGTATAGCAAGATTCACATCAATGGCGGAAAGGGACGTTTCGTAAATCTTGTTGCCATCCAGGTACACCTGCATCAGTTTAACTGGCGTCGAGTCGGTTGTGCCCGCCTCAATGTTCACCGGGGATTCCACCTTATGGCGATTGCGAGGCGTGCAGATAGTCACTGTGCGGTTGGCCGGAGTGAGGGGACATAGGGCCACAATTTTAGCGGCATAGGCATCGCCTCTTCCGCCTGGGTGCTGTTGAAATGCACCAGGCGTGACCGGGAACGTTGAGGTCGCGATAGTGGTCTGGAAGTCAGCGGAACCGGTGAGATAAATGTTTTCATGGCGGTCCAAAGCTATTGCCGGATTCAGATCACTGTCTTTGCCGCCCAGGTAACTCGAGAAAATTAAATGGCCTGCAGGGCTGAACTGTGTCACAAAGATGTCATTGAATCCCCCAAACACCTGTTGAAATGCGTCTTGAGTGGTCGGGAACTGTTCTGATTGGGTGAACCCCGTTACGTGGGCTTGCCCCTCCCGCGTAACAGCGACGCCAAATGCCAGACCGGCCAGGGCCGCGCCATCCGTACCGCCGAGATATGTGGAATATATGATCCGGCTGCCACTCGGGCTTAATTTCGTCACAAACCCATCGACCGCACAGGCGGGGCTGCACTGCGGCTGGAAGGCATGCTTCACTGGAAAATCTCTCGACGAAGTGCTTCCTACCACATAGGCGTTTCCCCATGCATCCAGAGCTACGGACCTTCCGCCGTCGGTATCGGCTCCTCCAAGGAAGGTCGAGTAGATCAAGTGTGAGCCTGAGGGGCTGAATTTCACCACGAACGCGTCCGAGCCGCCTGCAAAAACGGGCTGCACACTCGCCGACGTTGTAGGAAAGTCACTGGACGACGTTGTTCCCGTCACAAACGCGCTGCCATCTTTATCGACTGCAATCCCCAAGCCTAACTGGGTCGCGTGGCCACCCAAATAGGTCGAATAGTCCGCGCGTGTCCCTGTGGAGTTGAGCTTGGTTACATAGGCGCTGTCGCAACGGCCATCGCTCATCAGGTTGCAATGCGGCTGGAACGCTCCTCGTGTAGTGGGAAAGTTTGTGGATGAAGTATTGCCGGTTACATAGGCGTTGCCCTCGTGGTCAACCGCTATGGCAAAACCGGTTTCAAAATTGGAGCCTCCTAGAAATGTCGAGTAAACCAGGGCTGTTCCTCTGGAGTTCAACTTTGTGACATACGCGTCTGCGGCGCCACCCGGGGTCGTCTGGAATGCACCAGGAGTAATCGGGAAGTGCGTTGGAGATGGGACGGTAGTGGCAGTGAGGTAGATGTTGTCGTCGGAGTCTAGCGCCAACCCCGGATTCGAATTGCTTTCAGCAATGAAAGTCGAAAAGATCAGATGTGAGCCAGTGAAGTCCAGCTTGGTTACGAACGCCGCACAAGCTCCGTTTGTGGGTGGTTTATTGTCATCGGTGGCCGGGAAGTTGGGCGAACAGGTCTGACCGGCAACAACTGGCCGTTCGTGGGAATCTGCGGCAATGCCACTGCCTTCGTCAATGCCACTGCCTCCGAGAAACGTGGAGTAGCGCAATACCGGGTCGATGATGACTGCTGCTCTCGGGTCAAAGACGCCGAGTTCGAATCCCACTTCATTCTTTCCGGTCAGGACATACTGGCCGGAAACAGGGACCAACACATTAGCTCTGCGTTGATAAATCTTCGGCTTCTGCTGTATCACCTCGCCTTGAGATGTCTTGAGGATCAGGTTGCCATCGCCATCAATGCGGATGCCTTCGGCTCCACGAAATGCCAGCTTGATATCTCGCGGATTGGCGCCCGGCGACACGACCAGATCATATTCCAACTGCCGATTGTTGCCGTAAAAGACCAGATCGATGCCCGGATACAGATTGGAGTAGCGTATACGCGCGTATGTGGGAATTTTCGTCCGCCACTGGTCGGGCGTACCCGAAAAATAATTGACGATGCCCTGCTGACGGTCTTCTCCTGTTAACGTGGCATGGACGTTTGCCCTCACGAACTTCATGCGCAATACAGCCGGTGCAGTTTGAGTTGGATGCGATGAACTGGGAGAT
>DAHUXF010000093.1 GCA_027307295.1 Acidobacteriaceae bacterium | reverse complement strand
GCGAGCGGCGGCGGCAAAAAATAAGGCGCTATGGTGGGAATTACACCGATGGAAACCGGGCCGGAAACCGCAGACTGGCGTTCTGCAACTTCATCTTTGGCAGCTTTTAATTCATTTAAGATCGTGCGCGCGCGGGGAAGAAATACCTGGCCAAATCCAGTCAGACGCACGGTGCGCCCCAGGCGGTCAAAGAGACGGACGCCCAGTTCTTCCTCCAGTTTCATGATCTGCTGTGACAAAGAAGGCTGGGCCACCTGCTCCCGCTCGGCAGCCCGGGTAAAACTGCCGGTTTCCGATACCGCGCAAAAGTAGCGCAGCTGGTGGACTTCCATGTGTTCTTAACCCTCGATATAGCCAAATCCTATGAAAGACAGTCCAATTATATATTGGACAGATAGATGAATCGACACTATTTTGAGACCGTCGGTCGTTCCAAACCGGAACGATTGCCAGGGACTTTTGGGACCATATGTCAGTTATCAATGTTCAGGAATCATTTCTCAATTTGGCCGTCGCAGGTGGAAAGCACATCACCGTTCATCTTTTGAACGGCGCTAAAGTCTCAGGAAATGTGCGCTCCTTCGATAAATATTCCATTGTTCTGGAAACCACCACCCAGGAGCAGCTTATCTTCAAGCACTCCGTTTCAGCTTTGCGGGTCTGCTGCAAAGACAAAAATTGCAGCGAACTCCTCCAGCCTGCTAACCCTAACTCCAAAGAGACAACGCGGCCATGAAATGAACGCCCTTGTGATGCATCCGGCATACATTTCCTCTTTCCCATAATGGAGCGCTGCTGTTCACAAGAATAAGAAAAGATTTAAGTCACACACACACTTCCGCCAGTCAGAACTTCCCGCATCTTTTAGCTCACACTTGCAATGTTCAACGATTTGCATATTTCGACATTTTCTGTCATTTACTCTTCGTGAAATTTGGTGTTGTCCAGAAATTCATATCTCGTTCCCAATGTGGCGCAGTTTTGCACACACCATCCACAGGAGTTCCACAAGTTTTTTGTGAAGTGTTCATGGAATAGTAACAATTTGTAAGTAGGATCGTTCAGGAAACATGCGGCAAAACTGATTTCCGGGCTTGCATTTCCAAGTCCGGTGGTTATGATGGGTGCCCTAGTTTCCCGGTTACCCCGCCAGAGAGTCTCCAGGAGAAGAATGAAATGACCTCAAATATTTGGAGTTCAATTCGGCGTCTAGCAACAGTGGCGCTTTTCGCCACGAGTCTTGGCGCGCTGCTGCATGCGCAGTCAACCACCGATGGCGCAATAGGCGGCACTGTCTATGACACCACCGGCGCCGTCGTCGCCAATGCCAAAGTTGTTATTCACAACAACGGCACCAATGCGGAGCAGACAACCACCACGGATGGCTCAGGCTATTTCCGCGTCAACAAGCTTCAGCCCGGCACTTATACGGTTTCCGTAAGTGAGCAAGGCTTTTCAGCATACAAATCTGAAACGGTAATTGTGCAAGTCGGGAGTGTAACGGACCTCTCGCCCCGTCTGGTGGTAGGCGGCAACACCGAGACATTGGACGTGACTGCTGAAGCCCCGCAGATCAACACTACTTCGAATGAGTTCGCTCCCACGTTGAACCAAGTTGCCATCTCGAATCTGCCCATCAACGGCGGGCGCTGGTCCAGCTTCGCTGTGCTTACACCCGGTGTGGTGGCCAACTCAAGCGGCTTTGGACTTCTCAGCTTCCGCGGCATCAGCACGCTGCTGAACAACAATACTGTAGACGGCGCAGACAACAATCAGGCGTTCTTTTCTGAAGAGCGTGGCCGCACCCGTGCCGGATATTCCACGCCGAAGACGGCCATTGAAGAATTTCAGGTGAACACCTCCAACTATTCCGCGGAGTACGGTCGGTCGGCTGGTGGCGTGGTCAATACTGTGACCAAAAGTGGCACTAACTCCATGCATGGCGAGGCTTTTTTTTACGACCGTGACAATGTCTGGGGTGCAATCAATCCGTTTACCAAGCTGAACGTTCCAGCGGGTGGCGGCGTTTTCAACGCAGTGCCCTACAAACCAACCGATTGGCGCAAGATGGCAGGTTTTGGTGTCGGCGGGCCTGCAATTAAAGATAAGCTGTTCTGGCACCTAACCTATGACTGGTACAAGCGGAACTTCCCAGGCACGGCCATTCCCAGTGGACCCGCAGCATTTTTTGGCCAGTCCACTGCATCTCCGGCGACAGCAAGTATTATCGCTTCCAAGCTCGGCGTTTCCACGACCCAGGCGCAGGCCCTTTATACTAATGAGTTCAACGGGCTTGTTAGCATGCTGGGACCCACCCCGCGTGAAGGAGAGCAGTTCATCTTCTTCCCGAAAGTGGATTGGAATATAAGCCAGAAGAACCATGCTTCAGTCACGTTCAACCGTATGCGCTGGGCATCGCCTGCCGGAATCCAGACTCAGGCCACAAACACGTTTGGGACCAATAGCTTTGGCAATGATTATGTAAAAGACACCTGGGGCGTCGCCAAACTCAATACGTTCTTTACCGCTAACCTGGCCAACGAATTACGCTACCAATATGGACGGGATTTTGAGTATGAATTCGCCCAGCCCCCAACGCCTTACGAAGTAGGACGGCTTGTTAATTCGCCAACTTTCACCAACCCACTTGGCCTGCCCCCGCAGATTTCGATCAGCAATGGATTTACCTTCGGCGTACCGACCTTCCTCCAGCGGCCTGCATTCCCGGACGAAAGCCAGTATCAGGTGGCTGACACCGTCAACTGGACGCAAGGCAAGCACAACCTGAAGTTCGGGGTTGACCTCCGCCGCGTGCATGACAACTCCCAGAACCTGCGCACGCAGTTTGGCAGCTACAGCTACAGCAGCGTCAATAACTACATTCTTGATGCGCTTGTAACTCATGGCTGCGGAGCGACCTTTACCTTGCCGTGCTACAACAACTTCAGCCAGGCTTTTGGGCCTCTTGGCTTTGAGTTCAATACCACCGATGTTTCCTTTTTTGCAGCCGATGACTGGAAGATCCTCCCTCGCCTCAGTCTCTCATTGGGCCTGCGATATGAGCGTGAAGTGCTGCCGGATGCGTTCCCCAACCTGATCAATCCTCTTGTTCCACAAACAGCCAGAATGCCACAGGACAAGAACAACTTCGGCCCCCGCCTGGGCTTTGCTTATGACCTCAGCGGCAACGGCAAGACAGTGATTCGCGGTGGCTATGGCATCTACTATGGACGCATTATCAATTCAACAATTTTCAACGCGCTGACCAGCACAGGCATGCCCGGTGCACAGAAAACTTTTAGTGTCAGCCCAACAGCTACGTCCCTGCTCTTTCCCACCATTCTGCCCAGCGCTCCTACTTCCGGAGTGCCGCCCAATATCTCATTCTTTAATCCCAACTTCCAGAACCCGCAAATCCATCAGATGGACCTGACCGTGGAACGGGACCTGGGCTGGGGTACCGTCCTGTCAGTCAGTTATCTGGGAAGCTTGGGACGCGAATTGCCTGACTTTGTAGACACGAACATAGCTGCGCCAACGAAATTGATTACATACACAGTTCTCAATGGCGGCCCGCTGGCGGCGCATGGGGCTACCTACACAACTCCGCTGTTCAGTTCTCGGCTTACCAGCGCTTTTGGCGCGGAAACGGCGATCTTCAGCGGCGCCAACAGCAACTATCAGGCCCTATCTGTCCAACTCAATCACCGCATGAGCCACAATATCCAATTTGGCGCTAATTACACCTGGGCGCATGCGCTGGACTTCGGACAGAACGAAAGCACATTCTCCGATACCAATGACCTGTTTGCCCCAAATAATATCCAGGGTGAATACGGCAACTCCATCTATGACGTTCGTCACCGTTTCGTTGTGAACGCGGTCGCCAACTCGCCATGGAAGAAAACAGGATGGCTCGGCTATGTAACCAATGACTGGACACTGGCCCCGATTTTCCAGTACCAGACAGGCCTGCCCTATTCACTGACAACGAGTGGTAACGCACCCGGCGGAGTACCCGGCGGCGGTGGCGTCAATGGCTCTGGCGGTGCATTCCGAATTGACACCTTGGGACGCAATAGTTTCCGTTTCCCGAATAACTGGGTGCAGGACTTGCGTCTCTCCAAGACCATCAAGATGCAGGAACGATATAGCGTTGAATTGCTGGCAGATGTATTCAACCTGGCCAACCACACCAACGTTACGAGTGTCTCAACACTTGGGTACAGTGTGGCTACAGGCGTTGTGCAAACACCTTCCGGCCCAGTTACTTGTTCCGCGGCCGCGCCTTGCCTTAACTTCAACACCAGCGGCCTCACTCCCACCAGTGGCGCGCCTTTCACTCAGCAGTTTGGCGTTGCCAACAGTGCCAACAGCAACTTCACCTACTCTCCCAGGCAGCTTCAACTGGGTGTGCGCGTGAAGTTTTAGTCAGAACTCTAAGCTTCAACAACGCGGCGGCTTCGGCTGCCGCGTTTGTTTTTGGCTTAAACGCTTTGGGTCCCTTGGAGCATGCAATGTTAAATTCGCGGGAATTTTGTGTCTATTCCCTGTGGATCGTAATTGCGCGGTGCGCTGCCGGGCCGCTACAATCATCCGGACTTTGGTCCCGCTGTATTTGCCGCGGAAATACATTCTGTTTCCGCAACGCGAGGTTCCCGTGAAAAAGGCCGTTGTCATTCTTCTGATTGCAAGCTTTATTCCAACGCAACTCTCAGCCTGGGGGCCAAAAGGCCATGCTATTGTTGCCGACCTCGCCACTTCCCGCCTGACGCCGGTCACGCGCGCCAACATTCAAGTTTTGCTCGGGGCGGACACGCTTGCTTCCATCTCAGACTGGGCGGACCAGGTTAAAAAAGACCGCGATGAAAGCTACAATTGGCACTTCGTTGACATTCCCAAGGATGCGGCAGGATTTTCCGAGGAGCGGGACTGCTTCCGCCCCCAGGACAAACACAAAAATGCCGGCACCGACCACCACAATTGCGTGGTTGATCGCATTGAAATATTTGAAAAAGTCCTCGGGGACGAAAAAGCCTCGCGCACGGACCGCCTGGAAGCGCTCAAGTGGATTGTCCACTTTGTGGGCGATTTACATCAGCCGCTGCATGCTCTTGAAGAAGGCCACGGCGGCAATGACATCAAAGTGCCGGTCTTCGGCTCAGCCAAATGCGGCGACTACGATTGCAATCTGCACTGGACCTGGGACGATCTTCTTCTTCAGCACGCCGGATATTCTGAAAAAGAGTACGTTGCGCGCCTGAATAAGCTCATCAAAAAAGAACATTACAAGCGGAAAGCCGGCGGAACTCCTGAAGACTGGGCCAATGAATCGCACGTGCAGGCGCGTGGCCTCGTCGATCCTCAGCCATCGTCTGTGGACGAGCAGTACTACCAGACGCATATCCGCCTGGTGAATGAAAGACTGGCTCTGGCTGGTTTGCGGCTGGCCGCCGTGCTGAACGCCACTTTGGGGAATATCCCCACCAAAAAATTTCAGCAAGACCTGGAAAAGCATTCATAGGAAATACATTGACGAATCCAAAATCAGTATTCCCTTTCCTCCGGCCTGTCATGGCCTTTGTCTGTGCGCTGGCTTGCAGCTTATGTCTGGGCTCAACACTGGCCGCCTGGCCACTGCAACAGGAGAACGATGCCACGCGGACTGAAAAGCTTCCTACCGGCATGAGCATCACTCCTTTGGCCGCCCACGGGACGAGCCTGCAACTGCTCAATCCTGACCTGCCGGGAATGCCGGAATACCTGGCCGACCATCCGATTACCACAGCGCTCAGCCCGGACGGCAAGACTCTCCTGGTCCTCACCAGCGGTTACAACCGCATTTTCGACATGAAGGGCAAGACGGTGCCCGAGCTGTCCAACGAGTATGTTTTTGTCTATGACGTGCGGCAAAATCCGCCGGTAAAGCGGCAAGTGTTGCCGGTCCCCAACACTTACATGGGCATGGCATGGATGCAAGACGGTAAAAGTTTTTTTGTTTCCGGCGGCATGGATGACAACATACATGTTTTCAGTGAGAGCGAAGGCCGTTGGTCAGAGTCTTTGCCGGCAATTGCGTTAGGACACGCATACGGGCTGGGCGTGAGCGAAGAAGAAGGCGACAAAGACAACAGGCCCAAGCCGGTTGCCGCCGGCGTAGCAGTGAGTGCGGACGGCACACGGCTGCTGGTGGCGAACAGCGCGAATGATTCTGTCTCTCTCATTGACGTGGCGCAGAGAAAAGTCACTGGCGAATTGGATTTGCGGCCGGGAAAAAACGATCCCAGGCAAAAAGGCGTGCCCGGCGGGGAATATCCCTACGACGTGGTTTTCAAGGGCAATGACAAGGCTTTTGTGTCCTGCCAGCGTGACCGCGAAATTGTAACGCTGGATTTGCACGCTGCCCCCGTTGTCATCGCCAGAATCAAAACTCGCGGACAGCCCGGCAGGATGTTCCTCAACACTGCCCAGACCGCGCTTTTCGCGGTTGCCGATAACAGCGATTCCGTTGTCATGATTGACGCAGCAAAAGACCGTATTCTCTCAGAGATCAAGACCACAGCCCCGGCCGGCATACTGCCGCAAAAGCCAAATTTCAAAGGCGCAAATCCTACCGGACTGGCGCTCTCTCCCGATGAGCGGACCCTGTATGTCACCAACGGCGGTACAAATTCCGTAGCCGTCATTCAATTGGACCGCGAACTGGATGAAGGTCATGTGATTGGACTGGTGCCTACCGGATGGTATCCAAACGCAGTAAGTGTCAGCCGTGATGGCAGGTTTCTGTACGTAGTGAATGCCAAATCCAATGCCGGACCTAATCCGGGCGGCTGCCGCAACAATTTTGCCCGGTCAGGCGACCGGCGATGCTTACTCTCGCAGCAGTATGTGTTGCAACTAGAAAAAGGCGCTCTGGCGTCGATTCCCCGCCCGCTGTCCGGAGAATTAAAATCGCTCACCTTATTGGTTGGAAGTAATAATCATTTTTCCGTGGCGGCGCGAGCTTCGGCCAATAAGGAATTGTTCTCTTTCCTGCGAACTAAAATTCATCACGTAATTTATATCGTGAAGGAAAACCGCTCCTACGATCAGGTTTTAGGCGACCTGGAAAAGGGCAATGGCGATCCCCGGCTCAACCTCTTCCCGGATGCTCTGGCTCCCAATCACCATGAGATGGCTCGCAGCTTCGTCACCCTTGATAATTTTTATGACAGCGCCGAGGTCAGCGGCAACGGCTGGAACTGGAGCACAGCGGCCCGCGCTACAGATTTTGTCGAGCGCACCATTACCATGAACTATGCCCGGCGTGGACTGGGCTATGACGTTGAAGGCGTAAACCGGGGCATTAATGTTGGCGCTGCCGGGACAGATCGCATCCACGGCAAGGTTGAAGACGCTGATAACGAACTTCCCGGAAACGGCGACGTGGCCGCGCCTGACGGCCCCGGCGATGAGACCGGCGCAGGTTATCTATGGGATTCAGCGCTGCGCGCGAAGCTCACAGTCCGTAATTATGGGTTCTTCTCCAATCTGGCGCACTATTTCTCCACAACAAATGGCGGACCGGCTGTGCCGCTGCTGCACGATCCTGCGGCAACCGGCGTGCGCGTGGCATTTCCCACAAATCCCCGGCTGCAGGAGATTACTGACCCATATTTCCGCAGCTTTGACATGCGCTTTGCCGACTATTGGCGCTTCAAGGAGTGGGAGCGCGAGTTCGATGAATATGTAAAACGCGACAACCTGCCTAACCTGGAACTTCTCCGCCTGCCACACGATCATTTTGGCAATTTTTCTGACGCTCAGGATGGCGTAAACACTGTGGAAACAATGATGGCTGATAATGATTACGCCCTGGGACTGATTCTGGAAAAAGTGGCCCATAGCAAATATGCCGGTGACACTCTGGTGTTTGTGCTTGAAGATGATGCGCAGAATGGCGCAGACCACGTGGATGCCCACCGCAGCATCGCTTATGTAGCCGGTCCTTATGTAAAACATAAGGCAGTCATTTCGCAGTACTACACAACTGTGTCCATGCTGCGCACCATTGAAGATGTCCTGGGAATCGCACCCCTCGGATTGAACGACGCTTTTCAACCGCCCATGGCAGAGGTATTTTCCCGGCAGCAGGCTGCATGGACTTACATTGCCCGCGTCCCGGCAATTCTGCGAACAACGCAGCTGCCGGTGCCGGCTGCCAGTCCACAGGAAAAGGCCCGGTCTCTGCCACCCCAGGCAAGCCGCGATGCTGCCTACTGGGCCGCCAAAACCCATGGCATGGATTTCAGCGTGGAAGATAAGATAGACACTGCGGCTTTCAACAAGATGTTGTGGGAAGGGCTCAAGGGCAATACGCTCATGCCGGAGGAGCACAATGGGCGCGATCTGCGGAAGCACCGGCGCAAGCTCTTACAGGAAAGCGCTGCTGCGCAGCCGGACGCTTCGACCCAACCAGACTCTCCTGCGCAACCCTCTCCTGCTCAACAAAGATAGGCCAGGGCAATTGCCATGCCGTGAATAAACACACCACACGGGGTCGGCCTTAGAATATATTCCCCAATCGTTCTGGATTTGTGAGATGGAGCGCCCTCAGCGGAGCTTCCGTCATTTATCATAGAGAAAAGTCAGGCTGCTGCCGATTTTCAGCCAGAACCGTCAAACCAGGAATCAGGAACTCGTACGTATTAAATTCACGTTTTGCTATGGGTACAACCTCAATACCGCCCCGGCATGACCTGGGCTCACTGAAGATCGACGACAACTCGCGCCGCGCGGGCAAGGCAGGCAAGCGTATGGGATTGTTTGCCGCCGCTCTCGGCATATTATTGCTGGCAGGCAGCCTGTTGCTCGCTTTCCGTTCGCAGAAGCCGGTAGTAGAAGTTACTACGGCGCGTCCGGCTTCTGGCGCACAAGCAGAGGCCCTGCTCACCGCCAGTGGCTATGTCACGCCGCGCCGCCGCGCCACGGTAGCAGCCAAGGTCACCGGCCGCGTGGAACAGATTTATGCTGAGGAAGGCCTGCGGGTTAAATCAGGCCAGGTATTGGCGACCCTGGACTGCTCTCAACCAAGCGCCGCGTTGATTTCCGCCCGGACCGATCGCGATGCCACGGCTGCCACACTGGCTGACCTGCAGGT
>DAHUXF010000092.1 GCA_027307295.1 Acidobacteriaceae bacterium | reverse complement strand
GCCTTTTCGCGCGCTTCTTCGATCGTTCCCACCATGTAGAAGGCCTGCTCGGGAAGTTCGTCGTGCTTCCCCTCGACGATCTCCTTGAAGCCGCGAATCGTGTCTTCCACCTTCACGTACTTGCCTTCCAGGCCGCTGAACTGTTGGGCCACAAAGAAGGGCTGCGATAGGAATTTTTCAATCTTGCGCGCGCGCGCCACGGTCTGCTTATCGTCGTCGGATAGCTCTTCGATGCCCAGAATGGCGATGATGTCCTGTAGCTCTTTGTATCGCTGCAGAATTCTCTTCACGCCCTGCGCCACATCATAGTGTTCCTGGCCCACGATGTGCGGATCAAGAATGCGCGACGTGGACGCCAGCGGGTCAACCGCCGGATAAATTCCAATGGCCGTCAACGGGCGTGAAAGCACCGTGGTCGCGTCCAGGTGGGCAAACGTGGTGGCCGGTGCAGGATCGGTAAGATCGTCGGCGGGCACGTAAATCGCCTGCACGGAGGTGATGGACCCGCGCTTGGTGGAGGTGATGCGCTCCTGCAATTCGCCCATTTCCGTGGCCAGGTTCGGCTGGTATCCCACGGCGGACGGCATGCGTCCCAGCAGGGCGGACACTTCCGATCCGGCCTGAGTGAAACGGAAAATGTTATCGATGAAGAGCAGCGTGTCCGCGCCTTCGTCGTCACGGAAATATTCCGCCACGGTCAGCCCGGTCAGGGCCACGCGCAGGCGCGCTCCGGGCGGCTCGGTCATCTGTCCGTAGATCAGTGCAGCCTTGGAGTTGGCCGGATCGCCCGGCTTGATTACGCCGGACTCGCTCATTTCCAGCCACAGATCATTGCCTTCGCGCGTGCGTTCGCCCACGCCGGCAAATACCGACACGCCGCCATGCTTCATCGCAACGTTGTGGATCAACTCTTGAATCAGAACCGTTTTGCCGACGCCCGCGCCGCCGAACAGGCCGATCTTGCCGCCTTTCAGGAAGGGCTGAATCAGGTCAATGACCTTCACGCCGGTCTCAAACATCTCGGCCTTGGTGGACTGCTCGTCAAAAGCCGGTGCGGCGCGATGAATAGGAAGCCTCTTGGTGCCGGCGATGGGGCCGAGTTCGTCCACTGGTTCGCCGATCACGTTCATCACGCGCCCCAGAGTGCCCTTGCCCACCGGAACGGAGATGGGGCCGCCCAGATCGGTCGCTTTCATGCCGCGCACCATGCCGTCCGTGGCCTGCATGGCGACGCAACGCGCGCGTCCTTCACCCAGGTGCTGCTGCACTTCCAGCACAACGTCAATCGGTTGCGGCGTGGTAAAACCTTCGCTCACCACGCGCAAGGCCTGGTAAATAGGCGGCAGGGTTGCGCCGGTAAAGTCCACGTCTACAGCGGGACCGGCGATTTGTACGACTTTGCCAATGTTCTGAGTAGCCATAATGAATCCTGAAGTTCCTTATTGCGCGGCAGCGCCGCTCACAATCTCAATAATTTCCGTGGTGATCTTTGCCTGGCGGGCGCGGTTCATGGCCAGCGTCAAAGAGTCAATCATGTCAGATGCGTTGCTGGTGGCGGAGTCCATGGCCGTCATGCGGGCCGCGTGTTCCGCAGCTTCTGACTCCAGCATGGCGCGGAACAACTGCACGGAGATATAGCGTGGCAGCAGGTCACGGAACAGCTCCACCGGCGGCTGTTCGTAAATGTAATCCACCTGTGCGGTGGCAAAGGCCGCAGCCTTTTTGTCCATTTCTGTGGTATCGCCGGCGCGCACTCCGGCCCCGGCGTGCAACGCAGCTTCCAGGCGGCGTTTGCGCTCTTCCTCGGTGGCCTCTTCCGTCATTTCATGCACCTGCTCGCCAATGGCGCGGATGGGCAATACATCATCCACTACCAGCCGTTGTGCAATCACTGACTTGAACTCGTTGTATGCGATGTAAACGGAATCGACTTTGCTCTCCGTATAGAGCCGCACAACTTTTTCCGCGATCTCTCGCGCGCTGTGAAACTGGGTCCGGTTCATCAGACCAACGTGCTCGCCCACTATCTGAATTGGGCCTTTCCGTTCGCCGGATTCGGACGCCACGGGATAGCGGCGGCGGAAGTAGTCGCGTGACTTCCTGCCTACGGCAAGAATGTCAATGTTCTTGTCTTTCTTGAGGTCAATAAATTTTGCGGCAGCCTTGAGGATGTTGGCGTTGAACGCTCCCGCCAGCCCTTTTTCACCGGAAACCACGATCAGCAACGCTGTCTTTTCTTCACGGCGCACCAACAGAGGATGCAATGGCTCGCCGGTGGCGGGATCATACACGTCAGCGCGCGTGACCAGCGACTTTAAGACATTGGTGAGCATCTGCGCGTAGGGGCGGGCGGCCAGGGCGCGTTCCTGCGCGCGCCGCAGCTTGGCCGCGGAGACCATCTGCATCGCCTTGGTGATCTGCCGCGTGTTGCGCACGCTGCGGATACGCCGCCGTATGTCTAAAAGGTTCGCCATAATTCCCTTGCGTTAACGCCCTACGCCCGTGCAGCCGCTGGCTGCCGCTCTGCCATAAAGCGCTGCTTGAATTCCTTGAGGACTTTTTCCATCTCCGCCTTGAGCGCGTCGTCAATGGTCTTTTTCTTCATGATCGAATCCAGCAACTGCGGACTCATCGACTCAACATACTGCAGCAGTTCGCTTTCAAAGGCGCGGATCTGCTCCACTTCCAGATCATCCAGGTAGCCGTTGGTCCCGGCATAGATGATGACAATCTGCTTGCTGAACGGCAGCGGTTTGTACTGGTCCTGCTTCAGGATTTCTACCAGACGCTTGCCGCGATTGAGCTGGTTCTGCGTGGCCTTGTCCAGGTCTGAACCGAACTGGGCAAAGGCCGCCAGTTCGCGGTACTGCGCCAGTTCCAGCTTCAACGTTCCTGCCACCTGCCGCATGGCCTTGATCTGCGCCGAGCCGCCGACGCGGCTTACAGAGATACCGACGTTCACCGCCGGACGCACGCCGGAGTTGAACAGATCGGTTTCCAGAAAGATCTGGCCATCGGTGATGGAGATGACGTTGGTAGGAATATAAGCGGACACGTCTCCGGCCTGCGTCTCAATGACCGGAAGCGCCGTAAGCGATCCGCCGCCCATCTTGTCTGACATTTTGGCGGCGCGCTCCAGCAGGCGTGAGTGAAGATAGAAAACGTCTCCTGGATAAGCTTCGCGTCCCGGCGGGCGGCGCAGCAGCAGAGAAATTTCACGGTAAGCAGCAGCATGCTTGGAGAGATCGTCATAGATCACCAGCGCATGCTTTCCGCTGTCACGGAAATATTCGCCCATGGCGCAGGCTGCATAAGGCGCTAAGTAAAGCATGGGAGCAGGCTCAGAAGCTGACGCTGCCACCACAATGGTGTATTCCATGGCGCCGTTATCTTCCAGCACCTTCACCACCTGCGCGATGGACGAACGCTTCTGCCCAATTGCGTTGTAAATACAGATAAGATTGTTGCCCTTGCTGTTGATGATGGTATCCAGGGCCACGGCGGTCTTGCCGGTCTGGCGGTCGCCGATAATCAGTTCACGCTGGCCGCGTCCCACGGGAATCATGGAGTCAATGGCCTTGATGCCGGTGGCCATGGGCTCACGCACCGGCTGGCGGTCAATCACGCCCGGCGCAATGCGCTCAATCGCAATCTGTTTGCTGGAAGCAATGGGGCCCTTGCCGTCAATGGGCTGGCCCAGCGAATTCACCACGCGCCCAATCATGCCTTCGCCGGTGGGAACAGACATGATGGTCCCGGTGCGCTTTACTTCGTCGCCTTCCTTGATTTCGGTGTAGTCGCCCAGCAGCACCGCGCCTACCTGGTCTTCTTCCAGGTTCATGGCCAGCCCGGCAACGCCATGCCCGAACTGAAGCAGTTCGCCTGCCATGACCTTGTCCAACCCGTGAATGCGGGCAATGCCATCGCCGAGCGAGATGATGGTGCCAACTTCATCCACCGAAACCTTCGACTCGTAATTTTCTATCTGCTCGCGGATGAGCTTTGTGATTTCGTCTGCTTTAATTTGCGCCATAAATTCTTTTTGTTCCTCAGGTACTAGAGACTCGCGCTTCGCTCAGGATTTCCGGCGGCAGCCTCTTTCGCATGGCCGGCTGGATGCCCGGTTCAATTGAGCTGTAGCTGAATTTGAAAGTTAAAATTTCAAATTCTGTCTTATCTTCAACTATTCAACTTCGCTCGCGGACGGCCGGCGATTTACGCCGTGGCCATCTGCCGCCTGAGCCGCTCCAGATGACCCAGCACTGATCCGTCATAGATGGTGCTGCCCACACGCACCACAACCCCGCCGAGCAAAGACTTGTCTTCCATATATGTTGCACGGACAGTCTTGCCCGTGACATCGGCCAGCTGCTTTTCCAGTGTTTTCTTCTGGTCGCCGGTCAACTCCCGCGCCGAACTCACGCGCGCATCGGCAATTCCCAGGCGCCGGTCCAACTCCTGCTTGAATTGCTCAACAATCTCGCCCACGCTGCCAATGCGCCGCTGGTCAATCAGCACCGCCAGAAAGTTGCGCATGACCTTGGAGCCGTCCATGCGCTGCATGATGGCATCCAGCAGGCCCAGCTTCTGCTCTTTGGCCACGGCAGGATTTTCCAGAACATTGCGCAGTTCGCGATTGCCGCGCAGCAACGCCGCCACCTGCGCCAGTTCTTCCACGGTCTTGTCGGCATTCAACTTGTGGTGCACCACTACATCGGCGTAAGCGCGGGCGTAACGGCCAAGGACTGCTGCCATCTAGTTGCCGTCCTTTCCCAGGCTGGCGGTAAATCCGCGCACCAGAGCTTCATCCGCGTCTCTGCCCACCCGGATTTTTTTCTCCGCCAGGTCAACAGCCAGTCCGGCGGCATACGCCTTTAATTCGCGGCGGGCCGCATTGGCGGCCATCGTGATCTCCTGCTCGGCGGAAACCACAATCCGCCGCCGCTCCTCTTCGCCCGCAGCCAGCAGGCGCGCTTCTTCCGCCTGGGCATTTTTCTCAGCCTCACTGCGCATGGCGGCAATGTCAGCGTCTAACCTGGTAAGCCGGCCTTCCACTTCACTCAGACGGCGGCGCGCCTCTTCACTCATTTTGCGCGCTTCCTCAATGCCCTTCTGGATGGCCGAAGTGCGTCCTTTAAAAAAGCCCGGCAGGCTTTTGCGCAGATACACCGCAATAAAAAAGAAAATGACGGCAAAGTTGAGCCCGAAACACAGCCAGTAAGCATGGTCCAGGGACAGCCCAGTCGCCTTGGCGATCCACTTCACAGAAGCAGCCCCGCGGACCCAATCCGTTTCGCTCTTGGATTTTTTTTCCTCGTCTTTTACTTCAGCGGGTATCTGTGCCGATTCATCGTGAGAAGATTTTGCCGAAGGAGCAGATGATGTGGGCGGAGTGGATTCCTGTGCGCGAACAACAGCCGGAGACCACACCGATCCTGCCAGCATCGCGGCTAGAAATCCGGCGGCCAGGGAATGACGCACACGCATCATCGTGCGCCTCCAGCGGCAGAAGCCGTTTTCAAGACAGTCTCAATCACCTGGTCGGCCAGCGCATCGGATTGTTGTTCCAGCGCAGCCTGTGCGGCCTTTACATCCTGCTCCACGGCGGCGCGGGCGGTCCTGACCGTCTCCACCGACTGCCTGCGTGCTTCGGCCAGGGCAGCATTGCGCTGGTCCATTACCTGCTGGCGGCGGGCCTGCTGTGCTTTATAGATCTGGCCGCGCGCCTCACGCACGCGCTCTTCATATTCCGCGGTACGTGACTCAGCGGCAGCAATCTCTTTTTGCGCCTGGACGATTGCGCCCTGGGTCAGGGCATGGCGCTGCTCCAGCACCTGTTTCAGCTTGTTATGGACAAGAAAAAGATACGCCCCCCACACAATCAGCAAGCAGATGATCGTGGGGATGGCAGAAATCAGTAATTGGCCTATTTGCCTGAGTATCACGTCCATGCAAAATTCAATCTTTTAAGTTATTGTTGAGCAGAGCGATCGGGAGCGACCACCAAACCCTTTAACTTAACATTCACCCACCGGAGTGTCAACGCAAGCGGCCTGGAAGATTGGGCAAAGCGCCGGAAACCATAAGCTCACTGCGCGGCGTTTTTCCGGCATAGGAGTTTAAGAAAATCTTCTCGCCGCCATCTTCTCTGCCTTTATCATGGCGCACATGCTTTTCCTTTATATACTGCTCGGCCTGCTGATCGGGGCGCTCTCAGGAATCGTGGGCATTGGCGGCGGAATTCTGATCGTCCCCCTGCTTGTTTTCTTCTTTCACATGAGCCAGCACAAGGCGCAGGGGACCTCCCTGGGCGCGCTGCTGGCCCCCATTGGAGTTTTGGCATTCTGGGAATATTACAAAGCCGGCAACGCCGACCTGAAGGCTGCTCTGCTGATTGCACTGGGCTTTGTTGTTGGCGGATATTTCGGAGGAGCCTGGGCGCAGCAACTGCCTGAAGTCGCGCTGCGCCGGATCTTTGCGACCGTGTTGATTGTGGTGGGAATCCGCATGATGTTTGGGCGCTGAATTTCCGCCAAGCAGCAGAGCTGTATGATCGACATGCTTACAGGCTTAAACAGCATTGTAATCAACTGCTTGCCGCCAGCCGCATGAATCCGGAAAGCATTGATCAAAGCGGAGGATTATTAAGTAAAAAAAGAGTCATCAGATTGCTTGACTTCGCTGTGGACTGGCCTAAAATAAATACATCACCTCCGATCCGATTCAGGATCGAATGGGCTTGTGGCCAAGGAAACCGTCACCGCTTCTTGGTCTCAGGCCCATTTAAATTTCCATAATGATGTGCTTTTTCTTTGCGGGCAGACTTGCGCAAAGGAAATTAAGACCTGACCACTGATTGACACGGATCAACACTGATTAGGAAGTTTCTACCAAGTGAAATCTGATGTCTCTTGACGGCTTTTTGGAGCAAAAGGGTTCCCTCACCCGCGTTGCGGGATTCGGGATTAAAAAACCGATGACGGCGATGTCGGCGATCATCCAATGGCGGCGATCTCTGGACGTGGATTATCTCCGGCTTTTGCGCGCTGGCCGTGCAACCACTTCGTATTCACGCAGCGTCCGGGCCAGTGATTCCGGAGCTTCCAGGTCCATCTGCACTTTGCTTTCCCGGTAGGATCGTTTGAGGATGTGCGCCCGTGCCTCAATCTGCGCCAGCAGCTTACCTTCGCTTTGCGGCACCCGGATACGCATCGGCAATAACGCGTCGATTTCCAGGCGGACATCAATGGCAGCCAACAGCTTATCCAGCCCAATTCCGCTAGCGGCAGAAATATAAATAGTGTTCCCATTGTTGGCGAGCGCGCGTTGCTGCGCTTCCGGCATCAGGTCCACCTTGTTCATAACGCGCAGGCGCGGACGGTCAAGCACCTGCAACTCCTTCAGCACGTCTTCCACCTGCCGCTGCTGTTCATGCGCCAAAGGGCTGGTCACGTCCGCTACGTGCAACAGCAATGCGGCCCGCTGCACCTCTTCCAGCGTCGCACGGAACGCCGACACCAGCGTTGTAGGCAGGTTGCGGATGAAACCCACCGTATCAGACAGCAGTACTTTGCGCTTGCTCGGCAGAGTGATGCCGCGCACGGTGGGATCAAGCGTGGCAAACATGCGGGCCGACTCCAGCACCCCTGCGCCGGTCAGCACATTGAACAAAGTCGACTTGCCCGCGTTGGTGTATCCCACCAGCGCCACGGTTGGCAAAGGCACTGACTCACGCCGCTGCCGCTGCTGGCCGCGAATGCGCTTCACATCTTCCAATTGCTGCTTGATGTGGCGGATGCGGCGGTAAATCTTTCGGCGGTCTGTTTCCAGCTGCGTTTCACCGGGACCGCGCGTGCCGATGCCGCCGCCGAGCTGCGACATCTCGACACCGCGCCCGGCCAGCCGCGGCATCATGTATTGCAGCTGCGCCAGCTCTACCTGCAGCTGGCCTTCACGGCTGCGCGCATGGCGGGCAAAGATATCCAGGATGAGTTGTGTGCGGTCAATCACGCGCGCATTGACTTCACGTTCAATGTTGCGCTGCTGCGAAGGCGAAAGCTCATGGTCCACCAGCACCAGATCGGCGTGTGCCGACGCCACGGCCCCGGCAATCTCCTGCAATTTGCCTTTGCCGATCAGCGTAGCCGGATCAGGACGCTCGCGATGCTGTACAAATTCGCCCGCTACCTGGGCCCCGGCGGAAGCTACCAGCTCGCGGAATTCGGCCAGAGATTCATCCAGGCCGGTGCGGGTGGGGCTGCGCTTGTCAATCTCTTCTGCGGCATGGCGCGCCAGTACCGCGCTGGGCGGAATATCTAGATCGCGGTCCGTTCGCGAGCGCTGGCGGAACTCCAGGGCCACAAGAAAGGCCCGCTCCGGGCCATCGCGACCAGTCTTGATCCCCTTCGAAGGTCCGAAACGGCGGGAACGCTGACCTGGAATAAATTAGTCCTCCGACCTGGTGGTGCTGGCCTCGCCTTCAACACCCTGCGCTACGTGCGGACGAGACTCACCATGGTGGCTGCCTTTTGCCATGACCACAGTCGAGATGGCATGTTTGAAGATGAGCTGTTCCTGATTATTGGTTTCCATGACCACGGAATATTTGTCGAAGGACCGGATACGGCCGGTCAGCTTCACCCCGCTTAACAGATAAATGGTGATCTGGCTCTTGTCCTTGCGCGCTGTATTCAGGAACGAATCCTGTATGTTTTGTGCCGGCTTATTTTCCATCTGCCGATCTGTCTCCTCTGATGCTCGCCTCCAGCACGGCACCAGCCTTGGTGTACAGTGCCATTGTAACTTCTGGCGGCCCGGGCGGCAAAAAAGGCCTTGGCAGCGCGCCTGCCTGCGGAATGCTAGAATTTTGCCAGCGCACTTTTGCCCAGCCATGAAAAATACAAGCCAAAAAACCGTACTTGAAGTTCCTATGCTTGATCTTTCACGCCAGTACGCCTCCATACGCGAGGAAGTCCTGGCCGCTGTAGTCCGCGTTTGCGATTCCCAACGCTATATCCTGGGCGATGAAGTGACCGCTTTCGAGCGCGAATTCGCAGGCCGTGCGCGTAGCAATTTCCTTTGGATGCGCCGCGAGCTTTTCTTTTACCGCGCGCACTGCATCGGTAAGTGCCTGCTTCGGCAAGTCGCCTTTCGTGCGGCGCTCGAAAGGCGACTTGCCGAAGCAGG
>DAHUXF010000091.1 GCA_027307295.1 Acidobacteriaceae bacterium | reverse complement strand
GTCACAATCTTGGTGGGAAGCCAAAGGGCCGGCCGGGTCTCAGGATAATTGAGGTTGGTGTAGGTGATATTGAACTGGCGAAGAAGCGTACCCGATGCCGCTGAACCCTGATAGAGCTTGGCCGATGTGACGTTGCCCTCCATAACCGTGTAGATGGACTGATTGCCTAAGGGGTCGGTCATCGTGACCGTGATGGGGGGAGTGCAACTGGTAGTGGCCTGAGAGGTGCAAATTGGGCTAATACCGCCGGGACTGCATGTTGCGCCGGCACTCAACGCGTGGCTGAATGTCCAGGTTGACTGTTGGCCATTTGCAACCACCTTCCGGCTAGAGACATAGCGGTATGTGGTATCACCGCAGGCGAAATTTTGCCAACTGTAGAAAATGGCACCGCCGGTCGGCAGCCCCAGTGATGTCAACGATCCGTAATTGTCATAGGAGAAGGTGTAAAATTGCCCGTTCGGCAGCTTAAGTGAAGTTTCGAGCTGTCGGGTGCCTCCGCCTTCTGCAATAGTTTTGCCCAGCGAACCGATGACATTAAATGCGGTGTTGAGCGTGATCGACTGAAAGTTGACCGTGTACACCTGATCGTTGCCGCTGGAGTCTTTGTATTTATATTGGACCGAATTTGATCCCTCAACTTGCGTCAGCACAGTACGGCCCAGAGTGTCCGGGCCACCGGGATACTCCCCTTGCATATTTCCGTTGCTGTCCATCTCGAAGGAAATTGCCTGAGCGGTTGTTATAGGACATGGCCCGCCGCAGGTGGGCGGATCATTTGGACTTACCGGAAGCCCCCCGCCGGTGAGGATCGTGCCATCCGCAAGAGTCGTTGAGCTCTCGTCTCCGAATGCGCCGATCCCGGTGGTGTCCGGCCCAGAGTTGAAGAAACTCCAGCTTCCCGCCGGATCAACACACGAACCATCCTCGTGTCCCGCTTCTATGGAATGCTTGCCTCCAGCCGAGTCGATGTAGATGACACTGCCCACACCCATCACCGAACCTGAGGGACCTGTGATCCGGGGACCGCAGTCTTTCTGATAGGAGGTACTCACCAGGCCATGCTGGGTGGCCGACCACACCCCGTGCAACCCAGACTGGGGCGCGAGATAAAAGCGCTTCTCCATGTTCCAGAATTGATAGTTCGCGCCCACCCCGGTCCGCTCAGCGGCGGTCCAAAAGCGATTGTCGTACCAGATGCCGAATTTGAATGGCATGCCAGCGCGCCCCGGCACTGAGAGGATCGGGATGTTCACCACCAGATTGCCGCTGGCGATGGGTATATGCTCAAGATCTGTTCCTACCGTGCCGGAAAACGGAAGATCGCCGCTGCGGTTCTGGTCGGTGATTTTGGTTGGCGTCTCGTCCTGCGCTCGCAGCAGGCAAGTTCCAAATATAAAGACAAATATAAAAGAACAAATAGAAATCAGTATCTTACGGCAAGCCACAAACATCCCTCCTCGCAACACCTTGCACGCCTCTTGGTCTTATTGGTTGAATTCGCTGTCTGGAACCGCTACGTTCAGTTCGATCTGGTCGAAAGTGACGCTCTGCACTTTCTGACCGCCGATGTAGTTCGTGATCGTGAAGGGCATGCTTATGCCTGCCACTGGCTTATAGTTGCTGTAATAGCTCTCGAATACCGAATGGTTTTCAAGAGCATCGGGTGAGAATGCATACCGCATCGTCTTCACAACCGCGAACGACTGGGCATCGATGAAGATGTGGAAGTCCGAAATGACCCGTTCAGCGGCATCGGCAGCCTTGCTTTTACCTGGCGCTCCTGCCGAAATCTGTATGTGATGAACTGAAGAGTTGCCTAGGGCTTCTAAGCCCACATAAAAGATATCTACGTTGGGCCGCCCGGCCTCGAGCGAACAAAGCAGGGCCGGATAATGTTCCTGACGGGCATATTTGGTATGCCAACTCGGTAACGAGGTCTGACCAGTATTGCGGCGGGCAATGCCATGGCCACCCTGCAGCGTGACTGTTTCAACGCCGGCCACATGACTCAGTTCCCATCGGGCGTTCGAATCACCTTTGCTCTTGAGAACTACTGGAGTGGAAGGATCATTAGGGTTCGCGGGAACAATGGTCCCACTGCTGACTACCGTTGACCCCGCCTGGGGCGAACCCATGGTTGCAGAACATTGCTGCAACAGCCTGATCGCCTGCATATCCCGCCTGAGTGCGGGGGATTGCTGAGCAGAAATGACTGGTCCTGGCAAAGCCAGAACAGACGCTAGAAAGACAAAAACCAGTTTCATATTGTTCTTCTCTCCCTTAAGAGTGCTATTACTATTCTTTCGGCCATGCAAGACAAAGACTACCCTTTGATCGCTGACATGGTTTTGCGACGATCCGCGCTTAAGCGCCTCTTCAAAATAAAGTTATGGGGGCCCGGATGCTACAGCACTCGAAAGGAGCGGAGTGGATAGAGGTTTGATCTGCGTAAGGCGCCAGCGGCGGATTAAGTCAGTCGGAGCATAAGATTATGGGCAGACTATACATAGTGCATGTTGAGCCAAAAACGTTTCATTCAATCTTATGCTTATTTTTCGGCTGGTAATAAAATCTTGCCCGCCAATGCTCGTAAACTGCCCACTGTAGGCAAAAAAATGCGGCCTGGTGATTCGCACACCAGGGCCGCATCTGCTAAATGAACGCCGCTACACGGTCTCTCTTGTCCGGCCAGCAGCAACTTTGTTCTTTTTTGGAACCGCCCGTTTTCGACATTCCAGATTTAAGCCAAACTTCATCGGATCATCACAATCCCGATAGTACAATCCCCGGCGCAAAGGCACATCGAATCGTTATCTAAAGGAGATCACATGTTCGTAAACGCCAGAACGATTGCCGTCGTGATCGCTCTCTTTGGGATCATGATGCTGAGTCCGGCTTTGATGGCTCAGAACGCGCTTGCCACTGTCTCGCCAACACCGTTTCCGTCGCCAACACCGTTTCCGTCACCAACGCCTTCTCCAACTCCGACCCCAACTCCACCGCCCAACTGCACGAATCCTCTGCAGTCACTGGACCCGGTCGCGCTGCAGCTTGATCCAACCGTGGAAGATGGAATTATGCCGCCGACGGATACTTCCGATCCTGAATTGACCTCTTACATCATCGCAGCGGATCTTTCGTCGGCCTACCCGGTAGGCGTGGTCTTGCCGGCGTATGGTGGCTATACGATCAGCCCCAACGCTACCACCACTGCAGACCCTAGTTATGACGTCAGTGGTTGTTGGGGGCCTAACGGAGCCATGGTGTTCGCTGAACCAGGCGTCTATAGCTTTCTAGCGCTGGGATCTCCATCGCCATCGCCATCTCCAACACCGATTCCTGCATCCACGGCCACAGCGACGGTAAGCAGTGGGCCGGTCGGCGCGATCGGGCCGGGCATACTCGTGGCATTGGGTCTGGCCGCAAGAACCGATAGCTACTGCCTGGCAAATCCCGCGACGCTCGCGCGGGCAGCGGCGGTGAACTACCCACCCTTGGGTGCAACCGTTGCGGGCGGGGAAACTGGTCTGATGACGGACGACACCAATGATCGGTCGATCATGGCTGGCCGGGCTGTTTTCAGAAGCATCCCGTTACAGGTGAAGCTTATCGGCGGCGGGGCCGCTACCGCGGTAGCGGATATGGTAACCAACATTGGGACGGTCTTCACCAACAATGGAAATAATCAGATCGTGGCGGTTGAAGCAGGCCATGGCGGACCCAGTACCTGGACCAATGTGGGTTCAACATTCTCACTCAATCTCGGCACGACGCCGCCAACGCCATCGGACGCGCTGCGAGCGTTAGAAACCGGCGCCAACGGGAAGATCGACACCTTTGACGTGTTCTCTTGCACGGTAGCCAAGACACTCAACGCAGGGGGCAATTTGAACGCCAACCACATCCTGACGCATCTAGCCAGCAACCTGGTGGCGGGACGTGGCCAGGCGAAGACACGCGGCGTCAACGTTCCCATTCACATTATTCAACCGGTTGGCCGGCGCGCGGGATCGTTTGCGGTCAAGAATGTCGATCCTGACGCAAGGATTGCGGTAACTGGGACCGTGACTTGCAACGGACCAGCGCCACCAACTTGCACATTGAGATCGACCACACTCATACCTGCACCTTAACCCAAAACGCATTCAGAAAAAAACGCGGCCCTGGTGATTCGAACACCAAGGGCCGCAATCCCAAAGAGAGGGCAGGGAGAGGACACGAGCTAACTTCAAAAAACTGTTCACTGCTCAAAAGCTATTCAAAACATTGCTGGCCACATGCGTTGCTAAGGCATGCGATTGCCTTTTTGGAGGAGTGTGATCTCGTGTGAATCGTAGGAAAAACTTTAATCACCACTGATTAACACGGATTTCACTGATCTGAAAACCAAGCTGCAAAATACAAACACGCAAAGTATGCCTGCGCCTTTTGCTGGATTTGCGTCTATTGGCGTTCATTCGCGGCTATCCTCTCTTCTTTTCAAATGCATGCAGCTACTTCAATGGCAGGACGATCTTCTTATCATCAAGCATATAAACCAGCTCATAGCCGCTTTTAGACTTTTTGGGTACAGAAAAATACAGATAGCCGGCGACCGGCTCCCAGGCGCTGGTTTCCGGCAAGCTCTTTTCCTTAAGCTCGGCTTCAATGGCGCGGCGATTGCCATCCGCTGCAGCGGTTTCGGGCGTGTCTCGTTTGCCGACGACGGGAATGCCCACGCCGACGCTTTGCCGCTGATAGATTCCGCCGCTTCTCTGCTGCTCGCCGTTTCCGTTGTCGATGCGTGTGCGCTCATAGCCAACTTCGGAAGATCTGTTCAGGCCCGGCGTATGTTCACGGTCGCGGGGTGCGGGACGGACTTCCAGGCGCGCCGCCAGCACGTCCGCCGTGGAAGGCCGGGTCCCCAGTTCTTTGCCGGCTTCACGGAGCATGAAGTCATCCAGCGAGATTTTTACGAAGTTATCTTTCGGCGGATAGAAGGCGACCTCAACAACCACACAGCATTGGTTCACGTCAGTGGCAAACACTTTTTTAAGTTCTTTGTGGGTCAGGAGCGATGCGCCCACCTGCAAGCCGCCCTGGCTGGCATGTGCGTCATAGGCGTTAGCGTCAGATCGCGGCACTGCGCCGCGCGGCGATTGCGCCGTTAAGGCAAACCCAATTAGAAGAAAGGGAATGATGCATTTCCGTGCGTGCATTGGCTTGCAGCCTCCGATCAGGGATTCTGGAAGTATGGAGCAACTTGATGGCCAGATATCGGGCCAAGACTCAACAAAAAACGGGAACCGCCCTGACAGCAATATCCAATACTTGAGATATCCATAACGGCAGATAGAATCCCGGCATCTTAAATCTTGCAGGACCGCTGAGATTTTGCGGGGGATAGCAAGGTTCTGCTGATTTGATCCCAGCCATTTTCTTCTGTGTTTCTCTGCGATGGTATATTCCAAAGCGCCCTGGCTGGTGGCCCCAGGCGTCACCGCAAAGGGTGAGCTGGTGGTTTTCAATCAGCTTCACTGGTTGATTTCGGCCAGTCAGACGGGCCCAGGGCTGCCTCTTGCAGCGTGGTTTATATGGTATATACTTGCGGCCCGAAACGTTGAGCCACGCAAAAGACCCCTTATTCCCGGAGCTGAAGCTGGATGAATGACTTATCTTCACTATTGCAGGCTGCGCCTGCCAATTCTACCGCTGTAATTGTTCCAGAAACCGGAATCACCGTGACCTATGGCTCGCTTTACCGGCAGGTCATGACGATGGCAGAGACCCTGGCGGGAATGGGAATCCGCCGTGGCGATCGTGTGGCCAATGTTTTGCCGAATGGGTTTCCGACGATTGTGGCCTTTCTTGCCGGGGCCATTGCCGGGACCGCAGCACCGTTGAACCCGGCGTATCGCTTTGACGAATTTTGCTTTTACCTGGAGGATACGTCCGCCAAAGTTCTGCTGGTCCCGCCGGAAGGCGCGGACGAAGCGCGCCGCGCCGCCAAGCAGCTGCATGTCCCTGTTTATGTTGTGAATATGGACGAAAAAGGCAACGTCAGCATCCTGGACGCGCCGGGGCGCAGCCCGGTTACGCCTCCCAGTCCGGAAGATGTTGCGCTGGTGCTGCATACCAGCGGCAGCACGGGACGGCCCAAGCGCGTGCCGTTGAAACACCGAAACATCGCGGTTTCATGCGCCAATGTGGCCCAGACTTATCAACTCACGGCGAACGATGTTTCCCTGTGCGTGATGCCGCTGTTCCATATCCATGGACTGGTTGCATCCACGCTATCAACCTTTCTTACCGGCGGTACGGTGGTGGTGCCCAACAAATTCAATCCCATGAGCTTCTGGCGGACGGTCCGGGAATATGGCGTGACCTGGTATTCCTGCGTGCCCACCATCCATCAACTCTCCGTGGCGCGGTTGAATGAGAAGCCTGAGGGGCTGGACAAGCTCCGCTTTGTGCGCTCATGCAGTTCGGCGCTCTCACCGGCGTTGATGGAAAAGCTGGAGAAAGTAATCCAGGTGCCGGTGCTGGAAGCGTACGGAATGACGGAAGCATCGCACCAGATGGCCTCGAATCCTCTGCCTCCCAAGGCGCGCAAGTCTGCATCGGTGGGGCCGGGAACAGGAGTAAAGATCGGCATCATGGATGAAGGCGGGAATCTTCTGCCCAGCGGCGTACTGGGCGAAGTGGTGATTCAGGGGCCGAACGTGATCGAAGGATATGAAAACAATCCTGAAGCCAACGCCAAGTCATTCACAAACGGCTGGTTCCGCACCGGCGACCAGGGAACCATTGACGCGGATGGCTACCTGCACCTCACGGCGCGAATTAAAGAATTGATTAATCGCGGTGGAGAAAAGATTGCTCCGCTGGAAATTGACGAGGTATTGCTCACGCATCCGTGCGTGGCGGAAGCCGTGGCTTTTGGAATGCCGCATCCCACGTGGGGAGAAGAAGTCGCCGTGGCGGTGGTTCTGAAAGAACCGCAGACGGAAGCCGTGCTGCTGGAGCACTGTAAACAGCACCTGGCGGACTTCAAGTGTCCAAAGAAAATTTTGATTGTGGATAAAATCCCGCGCACCGCCACCGGCAAGATCCAGCGCCGGTCCATGGCGGAAGCGTTTGCGGGCGGGGCCAAGTGAAGTTTCTGATTGTAGGCGCAGGCGCAGTAGGCGCGTACATGGGCGCATTAATGGCGCGGGCCGGGTATGACGTAACCCTCCACGCTCGCGGCCCGCACCTGAAAGCCATGCAGGAAAAAGGCGTGCGCGTGATCAGCGCAGACGATGATTTCGTCGCCCGGCCCCGGCTGGTTGCTGATTTAAAAGATGCCGGTCTCATGGATGTTGTGTTTCTCTGCGTCAAGGCGCATGGTCTGCCACCGCTGGCGGGGCAGCTTGCGCCGGTACTGGGACCGGAGACGGCCGTGGTGAGCACGCAGAATGGGATTCCGTGGTGGTATTTCCAAAGTGAGAGTGGACCACTGGCGGGAACGCGGCTGGAGCGCGTTGATCCGGGCGGAGCGGTTTCCACCGCCATTGAGGCGCGGCGCGTTGTGGGATCGCTTATCTATTTCTCAACGGAGATCAGCGAGCCGGGCGTGGTCAAACATAATGAGGGCAACCGGATATCGCTGGGTGAGCCGGACGGTTCGCGGTCAGAACGTATACGCAAGATCGCAGACGCGCTGATTGCTTCAGGCTTGCGCGCCCCGGTGACAGCGCATCTGCGCAATGAGATATGGGTGAAGATTCTGGGCAACGTGGCCTTCAATCCCATCAGCGCTTTAACCGGCGCAACGTTGGCGCAGATGTTGAGCAACCCGGATACCACGTCCCTGATTCGCAACATCATGCAGGAAACCGAGCAGTTGACGGAAAAACTTGGCGTGAAGATGCAGGTATCCATTGAGCAGCGGATGGCGGGAGCAGCGAAGGTGGGCGAGCATAAAACGTCCATGCTGCAGGACCTGGAAGCTGGACGGCCATTGGAACTGGAAGCCATTGTGGGCGCGGTGCTGGAGGTGGGAGAACGCGTGGGCATGGCCATGCCGCACACGCGCTCCGTTTATGCCTGCGCCAAATTGCTGGCGGAGCGGCGAGGGGCTGGGGCACAGAAAAGCTGATTTCAGAGAGGAAAAACACATGAGCAAGCGTTGGATTCAATTCGGCAGTGCCCTGATCTGCATGATAATGATTGCGAATCTGCAGTATGCCTGGGCGTTATTTGTGAAGCCGCTGCAGCAGGCGCACAAAGATTGGGGCCTGGTTGGCATTCAGACGGCAGCCGGCTTGTTCCTGGTGTTTGAAACCTGGATCACCCCGGTGGAAGGCTGGCTGATTGACCGTTTAGGCCCGCGCATTTTCCTTACCGCGGGCGGAGTCCTGGTGGGCATTGGCTGGACTGGCATGGGTTACGCTGACACCCTGACGCAACTCCAGGTGCTCTACTCCGTAGCGGGAATTGGCGCGGCCTTCATTTACAGCGGCTCCGTGGCCACCGCGCTCAAGTGGTTTCCGGACAAGCGCGGCACCGTTTCCGGCTTCATTACCGCCGGCTTCGGCGCAGGCGCGGCCCTCTTTATTCCCGCCATCACATGGATCATCAAATCCTCCAATTACCACAATGCGTTTCTGTACACCGGCATCATGCAGGGATTGCTGATTGTGATTGCCGCGCAGGTCCTGCACAATCCCGGCGCCGAGTTCCATGTTTCGCCGGCCGCCAAGAAGTTGGTATCACCGCGGATTCGCCGCAATACGCAACAGTTCAACAGCCTGCAGATGTTGATGACGCCCCAGTTCTATCTGCTGTTTTTCAGCTTTGTCATGATCACCACGGGCGGTTCCATGGTCACCATCCAGACTGCTGTGGTTGCAGACACCTTTAAAATCAGCGCCGCCGCAGTCACTGCCGCGTTGGCGCTCGGACGCCTCTCCAATGGCGCGGGACGGATTTTCTGGGGCTGGATTTCCGACCGCATTGGCCGGGAAATGGCCATGTTTATTCCTTATATCCTTCAGGCTCTTGGGCTGCTTGCCGTGCTGATTGTCGGACGGACTTCCGGGACGGCATTCACTATTTCGCTGGTGGCGCTCTATTTCATCTGGGGCAGCATGTTTTCACTGTTTCCGGCGATTGTTGGCGACTACTTTGGCGCTAACAATGCCACCTCAAACTATGGGTTCCTGTATATGGCCAAAGGCGTGGCCGCGATCATTGCTGGACCGATTGCTGCTATGGTTTTCCAGAAGTACGGAAATTGGAATGTGGTCT
>DAHUXF010000090.1 GCA_027307295.1 Acidobacteriaceae bacterium | reverse complement strand
AGCGATGGCGTAGGCATACAGAGGATCTGATTTTTTAACAAGCTCCATTTCCTGCACCTGGGTCTCACGCGCTTTCTGCATCTTGCCCTGAAGCAGATATAAATTGGTGAGATTGTTCAAGGCCCGAAATTCCTCGTCTTTATCATGAAGCCGTCGCGAAATAGCCAGCGCCTCTTGAATGTAGGGTTCAGCCTCAGCAAGCTCAAGGAGAGTCATATGCGCATTGCCCAGATTTACCAACCACGATTCACGATCATCGTCCCTGCCCAGAGTAGCAGCCAGTTTCTGCGCCTGATCGGATACGCTTATGGAGCGCCTGTAGTCGGCAAGCTGCAACAGGCAATCGCCCAGATTGCCAAGAGCTTGTTCCTGGATGACAGGAGAATCGCTGAGTTTGGTGGCAAGAGTGAGTTGCTCAACAGCTTCGTCAAGATGCGAGGTTTGCGCCAATGCATAGGCGCTGCCAATTAATGAAGTTGCTGCAATAAACGGATCGCCATTGCGGGTATGCTCGGCAGCTTGCTCAAAAACTTGGTACGAATCTTTCAGGTCGCCTTTGTATATGTCACATACGCCCTGGGCCAGCTCCTTTTCGGCCATAAGATCGATTCTGTCAGCAGGAGTAAGACTGGCCGCCTGCATCAGCAACGAATCTGCTTCGGGCCAGCGTGAAAGCTGGCAATTCGCCCATGCCAGCGTGATGTGCCGGCGAACGTAGATTTCCACGGCCAGACCTGAAGGAGGCTGTTGCTTGAGTGTATCCAGCGTCGCCTTTGGATTTTCCTGGCGGCGTTGCGCCTCAGCTTTGAGGATGAGAAAAGTCCATTCCCAATATGGGGCTTTTGCGCGTGCGTCCCTGAAATAATGCTCAGCGTGTCCCAGGGCAGCAGCGTAGTTCCCATACCAAAGTTCATGCCTGGTCTCTGAATATCGTCGCTGCCATGTGCTCTCAGTAACGTGGGAGCAGCTTGCCAAAAGCAGAAGAAGCAAAAAACAGATTAAGGCTTGGGAGGCCGGCCACCGCCGGTGGAGACAACTGGGCCATTGCTTGACCCCGTGCCGCTGGAACACATTTGCACGCGAAACATGGAAAGCCGCCGATAATCCGGATGGACAATCACCTCCCCCAGGTGGACCACTCCGAATTTGGGAATGAGAATGATCCCGCCGAACCCTTGCAGCTCGCTGGGCCCTATTATCTCTTTCAGATTGAGATGGCCGGCTGCCGAACACCAGTAGCTCCTCCCACTTTCATGAGGTTGCGTCTTTTTACGTCTGGCCCATAGATTGGCTCTCTGGCCGATTCCGGTCAGCGCATGATAGTCCTTTTCAGCGGCCAAAAGTTTATCCACATGCTTTACGTCCTGTCCCCAGGGCAGTAAGTCATCAACTTCGCCGCCATGGAATGCCTTGGCGAACTTTGTATACGTGTCGTGCTGGTGAAATTTATGGGTGGATAATGTTATATCAACTTTGTGTCCGGCAATGCGCAGATTATCGTAATGACTGCCGGTGATATCAAAACTGTGCTCGCTTTCTTCATCGCCAACTTCAGGAGAATAAGACGCCATACGGGCAACCACGCGGTCTGCGGTGACGACATCGGCTATGTTGAGCCCTTCAATCACCGCATAAGAATACGTTGTGTGGATGTTGTGGCAAGGATCAAAGCTTCCGCCTACCTCGGTGTAAGCAGAATCAAAAGAAATGAACGGGTCTACCCTGAATTTTTCAACATAGCTTGTGCCGCGGCCGCCACTCATAGGCAAAGTCGAGGCTGCCTGCGCAGTGACGCTCTGACGGACCGGGCGTTCTATTTCGGCAGATAAGCCGAAGGCTGAAGCATGGTAAAGATACTGGGAATGATGAGCAGGGCACTCTTTGGGCATGTAAAGACTCCACAGTTACCGGATTAGAGGACCGATCGAACCTGGGGTTTACAAAATCCATTAGTCGGTACTCTACCACATGGGTCAAGAGTTCTTATCCATGAATGATCGTCTCTCTATAGTGGAGAACGAAAACCGGAGCGCTAGTCCTGCACGACAAGCTCAAACGGGAACCGTCCCAGAGCCTGATCAGGACTGCCGTGGCCGTCTTCACGCTGAATGACCAGCAGGTATTTGCCGGAAAGCAGGGTCCCGGCAGGAAATCTGATCTGTAATTCGCCGGGCTGCAGAGCGGGAGTTACAAAATTAGAAATTTCTTTTCCTGAAGCAGAAATAATCTCTGCCCGGTAGAGGGTGTCCTTGGCGTCTGGCGGAAACACAACGCGTACATCGAAGGTGCTATCTGTGGAGGTCTTAATGATCTTGGAGTCGCCCCGAGATTCAGGCGAGAGAGTTACCACAGCCACCACGTGCGGCGTTTTGGACATACGGATTACAGATGCCTGATGGAAGTTCCAGCCAAGAGTGCAGAAAAACAACGCGGCAAAGCTCAGGGCCACAGGCTGGAAGAACAGCGCCGGAAGACGCTTCCATAGCGAGGCATTGGTGGCTTCTGCGCCTATTTTGCTTATCTGGCCGACAAGTTCTGAGCCAAGCCGGACCTGCTCAAAGCAGACCTGGCACTCAAACAGATGAGCTTCATAGGCCGCCCGCTCACTCTCATTCAATTCGCCAAGCAAATACCGCTCTGCCATCAGTTCGCGGATTGCCAGTTCATGGTCGATCATTGTTTCGTTCATTGTTAACACCCTCTAGCACAAGCGGCCGGCGGCCAAAACCCAGCAGCTAGTTGCTCCTTTTTTTGTAAAGCTCACCAAATTTGTTGATTGCCCGGTGGAGCAGGACGCGAAGGTAGTCCCGGTCAACCCCGAACTGAACACAAACATCTTCGTTTTCCCGTTCTTCAAAAAAGCGCGCATGCAGAATGCGGCGGTCGCGCTCAGGGAGCATGGCCATGACTTCATGCACTGTTTGGCCATCCTCATGGCGTTGTACCAGTTCTTCCAGCCCCGGCTTATTATCAGCAACATCGGTTGTTTCAATTGGATCATATTGGTTACGGACATCGTTGCGCCGCCATTCCGATAAAACATTTTTGCATACAGAATGGACGTAAGCCCCAAAGCCCGGCGGATTAAGGACGCTTCCGGAACGCACTGCCATCAACACACGATAGAAAGTTTCCTGACCCACATCTTCAATGGTGGGCGAATCCAGGCCCCGCGCGCGCAGCGTGACTCTTAACCGTTCACTGAAATAAGACACAAAATGGGCTTCGGTGGCCGGGTCGCAGGCACCGAGGCGACGGAGATATTCCTCATCAAAGGAGTAGAGGTCCACTGGCTTTTTATCCGACCAGTATACTTCAGGTACGGCGTCATGCTTGTCGCCTCCCAGCAAGTCTTCGCCTGTTACAGAAGCTGCATGCGCGGGCTTGCGCCGCTTTTCTGCCCGCTTAGGTACGGATTGTAGATACTCAGTCTTCACTCGTGTTCCAAAAATAATGCGGCTAAAGTCTGCGATAAGGCAAATCTGATCCAAAATACAAGCCTGGCTGGGATCCTTCGAGGGCCAAAGCCGATAATACGGTTGCTGTGACACAAAAGACTTGAACCTGGCAGCTGGCATCCGTGCTCACGGTGCGATCAGCCAGACCTGGGACCATTCCTGAACCGTTCCATGATCCACAGTGCTGCTGCAGGCCACGCAATTCGGCTGCGATAGTCCAGGCATTCAATATGCGCAACCGCACAAGACACCGGAGCAGTAACGCTTTCTCCAGTGCATCTGGTCTTACCGGACACTCGGCCATCTTGCGTACCTGGTTGATAAGAGACCGTGGCGCAATGCCGGCTTCCCAATCGAAAATCGTGGAAGCTACGAAAAGCTGTGACGGAGAGCATGCGTTTCCCACGCCGTCATTTCTGAGATGCTGCGCCAGAAGCTCCAGATCAGAGAGCTTCGCTGCGCGCAGAACTTTGATGGCGATGGCCGTCAGCTCCGGGTTTACATCTGCGGCAGAGTTTTCCTGCCTTGGATTGCGCGGGTGCATGGTGAAGCCCCCGCCATCGCGGTGACACCGTCGTATAAAGTCAATCCAGGGCTCCGGTACCGGCTGTTTATGTTGCTGCAAAGCAGCGGCTGCTAGCCCAATAACGTGCAAATTATCTTCCAAACCTGGGTTAAATGTCATTTTGGCAAGCTGGCTGGCCGCCTCGCTAATCTTCCCGCGGAAGCGCGGATTCAGGTGGTCTTTAGGCATTTCTCCCAGAAGCAGAAGAATATAAGCGGCAGCAGCCACATCGACATGCAGCGTCTCACCCCAGACCTTCTCATGCCAGTTGGAAGAAAGGAATTCCAACCCCGCTGAAATCGCTTCAGCATTGGTGGGGTGACGCGCGGTTTTTCTGCCGACAACTGTTCTGGGCCTGTCTCTTTCAGGTACCATGGGGCGGCGATGCAGTTCAGAATGTCTGTCGATCACAAGCGGCTCCCAGAGAGGCACCCCTGGAGCCTGGCTGCCTTCCATTAGAGTAGTGATAAACACAGGCATGGCGTTTCATTAACCTATGCAGATAAGTAAAAACTTTATTTTCCTGGTAACTATATGAATTTATTGGACATGTATGGTTTTTCGGGTTTGGAATAGGTTCTTGAAGACGGCCTGCAATTCTCCCCTGCAGAGCACACGTTGCTGTTTGGGCTTACGCCAGAGAGCAGTTTTTATCTATCTTTCGTTGATCTGCCAGTTTGAGATGCTGCCAGCATTCGCGGTCAATGGTTCCCTTCGGGATAACTTATTTTTCATACAGTAAAATGCCTTGTTACTCCGCGCTTGCGATGCAGGTTTGAAGACCCCAAAATATGCGAACTTTTGACAGCCTTTCAGAACAGGAAGTACTTGCCCTGGCGATTTCGCTGGAAGAGGAAGATGAACGGGTATACAGCGATTTTGTCGAGAGCTTCCGGAAGGATTTTCCGGCAACCGCCGCTATGTTTGACGGCATGCGGCAAGAAGAGTCAACCCACCGCCGCCGGTTGATTGAGTTATACCGGGGCAAGTTCGGCGAGCATATACCGTTGATCCGGCGGGGAGATGTGAAGGGGCTGGTGAACCGGCGTCCTATATGGCTGATGCAGCCGCTGCGTCCGGAAATGGCGCGCCGCCAGGCCGCAACGCTTGAGGTGGAAACGCGTATTTTCTATGAAAAAGCCGCTTCGCGCACCCGGGATGCGAGCATCCGGCAGTTGCTCAATGATCTGGCCCAGGAAGAACGGGAACACGAAACCCGGGCTGAAGAACTGGGCCGCGACAAATTGGATCCAGAAGCACGCGGTGCTGAGGAGGAAGCCACCCGCAGGCTCTTTGTTCTTCAGATTGTGCAGCCGGGTCTGGCGGGGCTCATGGATGGCTCAGTCTCAACTCTGGCGCCGGTGTTTGCCGCCGCATTCGCCCGGCACGAATCGCACATTGCATTTTTAGTCGGCCTTGCCGCCTCGCTCGGGGCGGGCATCAGCATGGGATTTGCCGAAGCGCTTTCTGACGATGGCAGCCTTACCGGACGGGGCCATCCCTGGGTGCGCGGGCTGGTTTGCGGGCTGATGACCACGCTGGGCGGCATTGGGCATACTCTGCCGTTCCTGATCCCCTCTTTCAATGTTGCCGCCTTGGTGGCTGTGATCGTGGTGGTGGCGGAGCTGGGAGCAATCGCCTGGGTGAGGCACCGTTATATGGAATCGCCGTGGTTCTCAGCCACTATGCAGGTAATTCTGGGCGGTGCTTTAGTGTTTGCCGCGGGCGTGTGGATTGGCAGTTCGTAGAAGGGAATAGAAAAAATTGGCGAAGAGATCTGGGTTGCGGGGTTATTCCCGAGGTGCTGCGTCCCATCCATCTTTTTTCATTTCCGAGCGGAGCCAGTGTTGCAGAAGGGCGCGTACAGATGCAGGAAGATCGGCGAATTGAATGCCATACTGGCCGCCTTTGTTGGTCCAGGTGATGCGGCCAGGAAATTCTGCTGTAGCGCCGCCGGGAACAGAAAAAATCATGGACACAGAAGCGCCGGACTTGAGCAACTGCTCAGTCTTGATGCCCGCTCCGCCGGCACTGATATTGAGCAAAAGAGCGTCAAACGATTCGCCCGCGTAGGTCATCTTGATGGGCAGATCAACCTGTGCGCGATAGTAGCGCTGCTGGTTCGTGCTCAGGGTTCCGGAAGAACTTCCCGCGTTGTCCTGGCGGTAAACCTTCAATTTACGGATGAGAGTACGGCGGGAGATTCCCAGCGCTGCTGCAGCCCTGCCTTGATTGCCGCCGTTCTTCTCCAGCGCCTGCAAGATGGTTTTCTTCTCCACCTGGTCAAGGCCGGCCTCGGCTGCCGCTCTGTGGCGGTGTGCATTCGCTGAGTCAGGAAACCGCATATCGTTGGCGGTGATTTCAACATGCGCATCTTTTGCCTGTAAGACAGCGCCAAAGACCACATTTTTCAGCTCGCGCACATTGCCTGGCCACGAATAACCAAGCAGGGCGTCAATTGCGTCCTGGCTGAATCGCGAATCGGGATAATGTTCGTGCAATACCTGCTCGGAAATACTCAGCACATCTTCGGGACGCTCCCGCAAAGGCGGAACTTCCAGCTTAAATTGCGCCAGACGATGGTAGAGATCACTTCGGAAACGGCCTGCCCGGACTAAATGTTCAAGCTCCTGGTTGGTAGCCGCCACCACCCGGACATCAACGCTTACCTTTTTCCTTCCACCCAGCCGGAAGTAAGGCACCCCATCAAGAACACGCAGCAGTTTTACCTGGATCTTCAGATCAAGGTCGCCGATTTCATCGAGAAACAGCGTGCCTTTAGGGGCCAGCTCAAACAGACCGGGCTTCATGGTTTCAGCGCCGCTGAAGGCGCCTTTCTCATAGCCAAAAAGTTCGCTCTCAACCAGATGTTCAGGAATGGCGGCGCAATTCACATCGACCCATGCTTCGTTACAGCGGAGCGAATGCTGGTGAATGGAGCGGGCAATCATTTCTTTACCGGTGCCGGTTTCTCCTACAATGAGCACGGCAGCCGGATGGCGCGCCACTTTTTCCGCCAGCTTGATGACGCGGCGCAAGGATTCACTGCGAACAATCAGTGGAGATTGTCCGCCGCTTCCGGCTGGGGCGGGCATTTCCTCATTCGCCCCCTGCGTTGGGCTTGCGGCTTTCGGTGTAGAGAACATTGAGTGTTTGGGCTAATAGTGCAGCAATTTCATTTCCCAAGGCAATAGGGAAATCCGTGGCAAAATTACCTAAGTCTGCGTGGAAAAGCTGCCGGGAGTGGCAAAGATGCGGAGAGGCTTCCTGACCCAAAGCAGACCGGCGCATGTACATTGCAAAGCAGGTGCATCACGCCGGCGCGAAACGTAAGGAGCCTGCATGATGCAGGTCGATGACGTTCGCGGTATTGGCGTTAACTGCTGAGGGCTGGATCGCTGCTTTCCAGTCAAAATTCCCCGACACCCTTTTTGTTTACACTCTGCATAAATCAGCATAAACTTGCCAGTTTTAAAGAATCTTTAAATTCGAGGGGAATTATGCTTTGGAGAAGATATTTAGCGTTCCTTTTTCTGGGAGCGATGACAGCCGTTGCGCAAACGGGGAGTACTTCCGCGAAGAAAGCTGACAGCAAGACGGAGACCAAGGCGTCCGCAGGACAGGCCGCCAAGACTGATGAAAAGAAAGCTGTCCGTCCCAAGTCGTTTGACGTAGGCGCCATGGACAAGACCGTGGACCCATGCCAGGACTTCTATCAATACGCTTGCGGCACGTGGCGCAAGAACAACCCCATCCCCTCTGACCAGGCGCGTTGGGGCAGGTTCAATGAGCTGGCGGAATACAATCGCCAGTTCCTGCATGAGATTCTGGAAAAGGCGTCTGCCAATGATCCCAAGCGTACCCCGGTGATGCAGAAGATTGGTGACATGTACCAGTCCTGCATGGATGAAACAACCGTGAATGCCAAGGGCAGTACGCCGCTCAAGCCGCAACTGGACCGCATTGCTGCGATCACAAACAAGCAGCAGCTGATGGAGACCATTGCCTATCTTCATTCGCTGGGCGTGCCTGCTCTCTTTGGGTTTGGCGCTGCGCCCGATCTGCATAACGCAAGCACGCTGATTGCAAACATCGCGCAGGGCGGCCTGGGACTTCCTGACCGCGACTACTACTCTGACACGGACCAGAAATCACAGGACACTCGCCAGAAATATCTGGAGCATGTGACCAGAATGTTCGTGCTTCTGGGTGACGAGCAGGCAGCAGCCGCCAAAGAAGCGCAGTCCGTGATGGACATTGAAACTAAACTGGCCGACGCGGCATTCAAGCGGGTACAGATGCGCGATCCTAAAAATCGCGACCATAAAATCAAGCTCGCTGACCTGGAGGCGCAGGCGCCTAATTTCCAGTTTGAGCGTTTTTTTGCCGCCTCCGGCGCTCCCGCGTTCACGGAAGTGAATGTGGTTCCGCCTGATTTCTTCCAGAAAACCAACGCCACCGTGGATGCCGTTTCCCTGGAAGACTGGAAAACCTATCTGAGATGGCATCTGGTCCGGTCTGCAGCGCCGACGCTCTCAGATCCGTTTGTGAAAGAGAACTTCAGCTTCTACGGGCAGTACCTCAACGGACAAAAAGAGTTGCAGCCGCGCTGGAAGCGCTGCGTCCAGATGACCGATGGCCTGCTGGGCGAAGCGCTGGGTAAACCCTATGTGGATGAGACTTTTGGTCCTGAAGGCAAACAGCGCATGCTCAAGATGGTGAATGCCTTGGAAGAGTCGCTGGGGCAGGACATCCAGGACCTGGATTGGATGACGCCAGAGACCAAGAAACAGGCAGCGGTGAAACTGCATGCCATCACGAACAAGATCGGCTATCCGGATACCTGGCGCGACTACAGCTCGGTGAAGATCATCCGTGGCGATCTGCTGGGGAACGTGCAGAACGCGCGCGGCTTTGAAGTAAGACGCAATCTGAACAAAATCGGCAAGCCGCTTGATAAAAAAGAGTGGGGCATGACGCCGCCTACGGTCAATGCCTATTACAGCCCTTCCAACAATGACATCAACTTCCCCGCCGGAATTCTGCAGCCGCCGTTCTTCGATCCCAAGCAGGACGATGCCGTCAACTTCGGCGCGATCGGCATGGTCATCGGCCACGAAATCATCCACGGCTTCGACGATCAAGGACGCAAGTTCGACGCCCACGGCAACCTCCACGACTGGTGGACTGCCGAAGACTCGAAACAGTACGACGAGCGCGGCAAGTGCATCTCCGACGAGTACACTCAGGAAGTTCCCG
>DAHUXF010000008.1 GCA_027307295.1 Acidobacteriaceae bacterium | reverse complement strand
TTCGCGGAAATTCATGCGCTCGAAGCCGAGCAACAGCAGCTGGCGCATCGCCTCTCCGAACTCGACCACGCGAGCGTCGAATACCAGCAGATTTCGGAACGCTACAACCACGTGCAGGCCCAGTTCACGGCGCGCGACGGCTACAACATCGAGTCGCGCGTCGGCGCAGTGCTCACGGGACTCGGCTTCGGCCGCGACGACTGGCGGCGCCGCGTCGAGGAATTTTCCGGCGGCTGGCAGATGCGCATCGCGCTGGCCAAGCTGCTGCTGCAGAAGCCCAATCTGCTCCTGCTCGACGAGCCTACCAACCATCTCGATCTCGAGGCGCGCAACTGGCTGGAAGAATATCTGCAGGATTATCCGCACGCCATCGTGCTCATCTCGCACGACCGCTACTTTCTCGACGTGACGGTCGGCAAGATCGCGGAAATCTGGAACAAGCAGGTTTTTTTCTATTCCGGCAATTATGAGAAATACCTGGCGCAGAAGGCCGAACGGCGCACGCAACTGGAAGCCGCTTATCACAACCAGAAAGAAAAAGTTGAGCAGCTTGAGGCTTTTATCAACCGCTTTCGCTACACAGCCACCAAAGCCAAGCAGGTGCAGAGCCGGATCAAAGAGCTGGAACGGATGGAGAAGATCGAGATTCCACCGGAGGAAAAAGCCATACACTTTTCTTTTCCGCAACCCCGTCCCAGCGGGCGCATGGTGGCAGAAGCCAAAGACCTGGCCAAGAGCTATGGCCCCAAACACGTTTTTACCAATGCAAATTTTGTGATTGAGCGCGGTGACCGCATCGCCCTGGTAGGCGTGAACGGCGCGGGCAAATCTACTTTGATTAAGCTGCTTGCCGGCCAGGAACCGGCCACTGCCGGCGAGCTTCGTCTGGGCCACAACGCTGACGTTGATTATTTTGCCCAGGACCAATACAAAGCTCTGGACACGCAGGCCCGCATGCTGGACGATCTGTTTGCCGCCGCGCCCCGCTCTACCCAAACCGAGTTGCGCAGCCTGCTTGGATGTTTTCTCTTTTCTGAGGATGACGTTTTCAAAACCATCGGCGTGCTCTCCGGCGGCGAGCGGAACCGTTATGCGCTGGCCCGTATGCTGTTGCATCCTTCAAACTTTCTTTTGCTGGATGAGCCGACCAACCATCTTGATTTGCGCGCCAAAGACGTCTTGCTGGACGCTCTGCAGAAGTTCACTGGCACCGTCGTTTTTGTCTCCCATGACCGCTACTTTATTGACAAGCTGGCCACGCGGGTCTTTGAGATCGGGGAAGGCCGCATTGAGGTTTTCCCCGGCAATTATGAAGACTACCTGTGGCGCAAAGAAGGAAAAAATGTCAACGTAGCAGGTCAGTTGCAATCCCCGGCTCCGCCAGTCACCGCAGCTGTTACCGGAACCTTAACGAATCACGATGAAGCAGCAAAACCCGCCGAAACAGAGGCCCGGCAGAAGCGCCTGAATCCCATCAAGCTCACGCAAATGAAGGAACGCCTGGAAGAAGTTGAGGAAGAGATTGCCCGCCTGGAAGCGGCGATTGCCACAGCCGAAACAGCGTTACAGAGCTTTGTCAGCGCAGAGGAAAGCCAGCGCCAAACCGACTTGTTGAATCGGGCAAAGATGGACCTGGAGCGGACGATGACAGAGTGGGAAGAGTTAGGGCAGGTGCTTGAGACGCAGGGCTGACTCTGACATCACTTTCAACGACGACTCAATGTGGTGACTCAATGTAGTTTGGTAACCGGGGAAGCCGATGAAGCGTCCCGCTCTTTGAAAGGAAGTTTAAACTTGCGTACGGTTTCCGGCCAGAATTCACGCAGCACATCAAACCCTATATCCGTTCCAATACTTATTCCAGCCCGTTCGCTTAACGCGCCTGCACCCCGCCGATTACCGGGATGGTATGTATTGCTGAGCGCCTCAGCCGCCACTGTTCCCATCCATTCTGAAAAATTAAACATCCTTGTGCCAGAATCTCTGTGCGCCACAAACACGTGGGCCAGAGCATGCTTCGCGCGGTCAACACCGGATCCTTCCCCCTGGCGGTAATAGCGGGGATCCTGATGGAAGACCACAGGAAAGAAAACCGTGTGAAAGAAATCGCCAGAAGCCTGATCAGCAATGGAAGCGCCAAAACGCTTGCCGTATCCCTGAGCACCCTGTCCAAAACCGGGATCTGAATTCTGGGCCTGGGAGATTCCTGCATTGAACGAGGCCACCAGAACAGTTACAGGCTCAAAGGTATTCCGGGTAAAAAGATGGAATTTTTGTCCGGCATTGATGGCGCAGACCCTGCTGCCCGCTTGCGCCAATGGAGTATGCACTGTCTTGATCTCAGGTTTGCGGGCCAGGTACAACACCACTCTGCTGAACGGTCCGGTGTAGTCCTGCATCGTCAAAAACGGTTCTGGCTGGACACACGCATTTTGCTTGGCATCGGGTTTGGCATCTACCGCCTGTGTGCTCGCAGTGGATGCGGCCTGTTCATGTTCCTGGGCAACAGCCAGGCAACCGGCTAACTGGACCACGCATAAGAAGCTGGTTACTCGGTGAGTGATGATCGCTCCTTTCTTTTATATACGCTCTATTTCACAACTATATACGCTCTATTTCACAACCATAGCACCTTAAGAAAATCATCGGCTTACGCAAGCAATGAGGTACCGACCCATTGCCAACCATCAGGCCCCATTACCCGGACCGAAGCCGATGACATGCTGGGGCAGGAATGCTCAGGCAAAAAACGCAGCTATCAGGTAAGACAGTTACGGAACATTGAGTTGCGTTGTGGTAGTTCCAATCAGGCTTGTTGTTTCATCAAGAACTCCCAGCCGCAAGGTGTAGGTTCCGCGCTTGAGTGTCAGGCTCCGCTGACACGGGAAATAACTGCTCATCATCTGCTGGTACACTTCGGTCTTCAACGCAGCATTCGATTCGCCTTCAGCTCGCACCGGATCTCCCTTAGCCGGATAGGCCCACACAACGCAACTCACCATGGCATGCCGCAAATCATCGTTCTGCCGTTCAAACGCCAGGGTATGCGGATCAATGCCAAAGTTCACAATGACTTTGTTCTGGGTCTGGGCCGAGGGCGGCACGACTCCTGCCTGGAACCGCACCGCGGATGAGTTGGGCGCATCGCGGTCCAATGCGCGGCTGAAGCTTTCTCTTTCAGCTTCGTCATTACGCCCAAGCATTGACTCCGGCGCTAAGGCGAAATATCCCTGGCGGCTCCGCAGGCTAACCTGCGGGCGCGCAAGTTTCAATTCAATGCGCCGGAACTTTCCGTCCCACTTTTTGTTTTCCGGATAATACTCCAGCGTGTAATAACTGCTGCCGTCATCAATGCTGGTGCGAATACCGGTATCAATGTCATTGCGATTGAAGAATGTCTTGCCGCCGGTGCGTTCGGCCATGCTCTCCATGGCTGTCCGCGCGGGAAAGCGATCATTGATGGAAACACCCGCCGCATCAATGGGATAAAGAGCGACCTGTGCATTCATCAATTCGTCCGCAATACGCTCGGCGAGCGGTGAAAAGTCTTCAATCACGGCTACGCCGTCTCCCAGCGTGACTTCAGGAAACAGATTGATGGGAAAGCCTTCTGATAGCCAGATCAGGTTCTTCCGGCCCGGATAGCCGCCCAGCGCGTGCGCCAGAAACAGCATTGACCTGGCTGTGATCCCGCGCGCATTGGGGCCTGCCTGGTATGAGCCGCGCCGTTGAAAGGGTGAGGCGGCGGCGTAAACGTCTGGAATATGCGTAGGCCCCTCAAATTTAAATTGCGCCACCACATCGCGCAGGACTTTTGTGTCGGTGGTGAAATCATGCAGCATGGTCAGCTTTCCTGCCATGGCAAACACCGCAGTAGGCTGGATCGTGGGACTGCTCTCCAGATATTTCACCAGCATGTCCTGCGCATAAGCATGGCTGGAAAAATCGGTATTGATGGCGTCTAGCAAGATCACGTTCAGACAGCTGTTGTTGGAAAATGCGGGAGCGTTGCTGATGACATTGGGGGCCAGTTTGGGCGCGGCCGTAGCGGCGCCGCCTGCCGGAGGCTGATGCAGGCTGAAATGGCTGATCTTCTGCGGCTTGCCGTCTTCAAGAACGGTAAAGTCTTCTGCTTTCAGGTCGTGGACCGGCTCGCCTTTGTCATTCAATGCCACAATGTCAAGCACCACCAGCCGGGTGGTCGCGCGCAAAATGCTCTGGGACTGGATCGGTGCATCTTTTTGTCCAGCGCCAGCCTGAGTTGCCGGAGGAGTCGACTGAACGCCGAGGGTGGGTGCAACAAAAGCCACAAGAATCGGTGAGCTTAGCCGCAAGCTATGCAAAAAAGAGCGCACTGTAGTTCTCCAGGGTGAGCAAACTATAGCAGATTTTGTGCTGATATGAAGCGGCCTCGAAGCTTCTGCGCAACGTCGTTATCTTCCCAAAAAGATGCTTGTTGCTTTATCTTTCCGCCGCATCAGGAAACAGATTTTCCATGGACAACCCAGAACTTTGTATTGCGCTCCTATCTGGTACTAACGCGCAAGCAGCCTGTTGGGCCATGTTTCAAAACTGCACCAGCTGGTTGGGGTAGCGCACGCACATATTCTTTGTCAGCGTTAAGGGTCTTCTTTGTGATTTCAATTCGCGCCATCACTGCCGGAACGGCGTTGCTCATCTCCACCTTGTTTTGTTCGACGCGCTCTTCGGCCCAGTCTTGCACGGCCACGGTTGATAAAACGGTAAAGATCTGCGCACCCTCGAGCGGCGCGACTGTCAGCTCACCGGTAACATTTTCCGCTGCTGCTCTTGATAACGAACATACGGTCACGGCCATGATCATGTATGTGGACTCGGTGAAGCAAGCCCAGAGTTCAGGCCCGTCCCTGACGGCGGCGCTTTCTCTGGCCGCGGGAAACCATACCGTCATCATTCGCGCCTGGGATTCCACCGGGTTTTTCTTTTCATCGCAGGAAAGCATCACGGTCTCAACCGCTCCCCCGACTCCTACACCGACCCCTACCCCGACTCCTACACCTACACCAACCCCTACGCCCACACCACTCCCGACACCTACGCCCACGCCCACTCCTACGCCAACTCCTACTCCGGGTCCAGGGATTACCGAAGTCAACCACATCATTTTTGTTCTGCAGGAAAACCGCAGCTTTGACAGCTATTTTGGCATGCTGAATCCTTATCGCAAGGCGCACTCCTGGAATATTGGCGATGACCAGCGCGAGTATGACGTTGACGGTATTGATGACAAACTTACAACGATCTCCAACACCAATGATGAAGGTCAGGTTTTCCAGCTGTTCCATACTTCCAGCACCTGTCTTGATGACATGAGTTCAGCATGGCTGGAGAGTTTTGGCGATGTAAACCGTTATGATTTCACTACCACCCGCCCAATCATTATGGATGGCTTTGTGCATACGGCGGAGGGCATTGCAAAGACCAGCAGTGGCAGCGGAAGTTTTACGGATCTTGCCGGCCAGCGCTCCATGGCCTATTACCAGGACACAAACACCACGGGCGGCGCAGAGCTCAACTACTACTACTTCATGGCTTCTCAGTTTGCCCTTTCTGACCGCTGGTTTTCACCAATTGCCAGCAAGACAATTCCCAACCGGCTGGCCACCATGTCCGGCGGCACCACGCAGGGCTATGTGTATGATCCGGGATTTGACGATCATGCGCCGCAGCTTACGGCAAAGACAATATTCCAATTGCTGGATGAAAATCATGTCTCCTGGAAAATTTATTACTCTGCGACGGATGCCGATGGCAGTCCCTCAACCACATTTAAATATTTTGGATACAGCGGTAAATATATTTTTAGAAATCCTGATGGCACCCTGAGCGTGGATGCAACGCATATTGCTCCCATGAGCCAGTATTCCAGTGATGTCCAGAACAATACGCTGCCGTCATTCTCCTATATTGAGGCCAACTTCGGCCATGGCGACGAACACCCGGGCTCTGGGCAATCGATTCTGGCCGGACAGGCACAGGTCTCTAACATCATCAACTCGCTCATGGCCAGTCCTTCATGGGCCGACTCTGTTTTGTTCTTCGCCTTTGATGAAGGCGGAGGGCCTTATGACCATGTGCCGCCGGTGCCAGGCCACACCAATCAAAACACCAGCTCATCTCTGGCAGGAGTGGAGGGCGACATTGCTCCCATTGCCGTCAATCCGGATGGATTTCTTCCCTGCCAGCCCGCCACGGCAGGCGTTTATACCAATCATTGCGACCTGCGTCCTACTAGTCCGGGGGCGCACCCAGCGGATTCAGCGGCTGCTGGGAATTCCGGCTTTGGCGCTCAACTCGGCTTCCGAATTCCAAATTTTATTGTCTCGCCTTTTGCGCGGCGGCATTATGTAGGGCACACTGCCATGGACCATACCGCAGTGATGCGCTTTGTGGAGCAGCGGTTCAATCTACCCGCGCTCACCATGCGCGATGCGGCCCAGCCCAACCTGCTCGACTTCTTTGATTTCACCGGCAAGCCGTGGGCCACGCCACCAACGGGATTACCGGTACCGCCCGGCGTGGGGTCAACGTGCCATCCGGCGACCATGCAATAGACGGTCCATGACACGGCGGATGGATGGCGCTGAAGATCAAAGCACCTTGGGTGCGGGCACGGGCGGCGGCAAAGATGGCGTACGGCCTTCCAGAGTGGAAGCAAATTTTTGCAGGGCCTCCATGTAACCGCGAACCATGTCCATTTCATTGTGATCGGCGGTTTGGGCCCAGAAAGATTGCTTTGGCTCATTCGCCAGAGCGAACATCTTCTGCCCGTGCCAGAAACCGATCACGCTGTCTTCCCGGCTATGCATGATGAGCACCGGGCTGTGCACATGGCGGATGTTTTTATAGTTGGGAAACTTATCGAACGGCAGTAAGGGGACGCGTGTGAGAACGCGGAAAGCCGAGACAAAGGGACTCTGCAGGATAAGGCCTGCATTAGGACGCCGGGCTGCAATATAAGTTGCAGGACCAGTCCCCACCGATCTGCCAAAGACCACGATGCGTTCGGGCGGTGTGTGCAACTCCACAGCCAGATATTCGTAAGCCGCAGCCACGTCCTGATATGCGGCGCGCTCTGAGGGTTTGCCTTCACTGGTTCCATAACCCTCATAGTCATAGGCAAACACGCTGAAGCCGGCACGGCGCAGATCTTCCAACCATGTGCGGTCATCGCCCAGGTCTTCAGCGTTGCCGTGGCTTACCAGCAGCGTGAGCCTGGCCGCTGGATTTGGAAGATAGACAGCGGCAATCTTTCTTCCGCTGGCCGTGGGAACCTTCACGATTTCCGCCGAGTCCCTGTAAGAAGAAGGGTGGGGCAGGAATATCATGCTGTCCGCGAAGAAGAAGGCAAACAGCGTGAAGCCCGCGTAAAGTGCAGCGATCACCAGCAGCATCCGTGTAAGAAATCTTTTCACATGGAGATCATGCTTTGGCGCCATTGCCAAAGCATTCTGTTCTTTGATTTTGCCCGGCAAAGCTTTATCAGTAAAACCTGGCCTGACAAAGCTTATTTCCTGGCTGGTATCTTCGCATGTGCGGCTGCCGCCTGTTTTTGCTCCTGGCTGGGTGGTGGAGGCTCCGCCACCAGGGTTTTCAGGCCCAGTTCACGACGTAATTCCGCTTCCAGCTTAGCTGTAATGTCCCGGTTTTCTCTCAGGAACTGCTTTACATTTTCGCGGCCCTGGCCAATGCGCTCACCTTTGTAGCTGAACCACGCGCCGGATTTCTCCACCAGTTCTTTGGCCACGCCCAGATCAAGCAGGTCGCCTTCGCGGGAGATGCCTTCACCATACATGATGTCAAACTCTGCTTCGCGAAAGGGCGCAGCGGTCTTGTTTTTGACCACTTTGACCTTGGTGCGTGACCCAACTACCAGGTCGCCATCTTTGATGGCGGCAATGCGGCGGATATCTACGCGTACGGAAGAATAGAATTTGAGGGCGCGGCCGCCGGTGGTGGTTTCCGGGTTGCCGAACATCACGCCGATCTTTTCGCGAATCTGGTTGATGAAGACCAGGCAGGTGCGCGACTTGGAGACAATTCCCGTCAGCTTACGCAGAGCCTGGGACATCAGCCGGGCCTGAAGGCCCATGTGGCTGTCTCCCATCTCGCCTTCCAATTCAGCCTTGGGCACCAGGGCAGCCACCGAATCCACCACCAGTACATCAATGCCATTGGAACGCACCAGGGCTTCGGCAATTTCAAGCGCCTGCTCACCGTAGTCCGGTTGCGCTACCAGCAGATTGTCCACATCCACGCCGAGCTTCTTGGCATAGGCAGGGTCCAGAGCATGTTCTGCATCCACAAATGCCGCCATGCCTCCGGTCTTTTGCGCCTCAGCAATGACCTGCAGGGCCACCGTGGTTTTACCGCTGGATTCCGGTCCGAAAATCTCTACCACGCGACCGCGGGGAAATCCGCCTACGCCCAGTGCAGCATCAAAAGAGATCGAGCCCGTGGAGATGACAGCAATAGGAACAATGGCTTCCTTGTTCCCCAGACGCATAATGGAACCCTTGCCGAACTGCTTTTCTATCTGTGAGAGAGCAAGATCCACTGCTCTGCTTTTTTCCTGTCTTTCATCTGCCATGATTTTCTCCATGCGGCTTCGTCCATTCTCGGAAAGAGGGTTTTCCGCCCCATTCGTGGTGCTGATGGTTCTTCCATTGGGTGAGGTCTGCATTATATTTCTATCTTAGGCGAATAAAAGGGGAATGTAAACAGCCCGGCACAAAAAAACTCCCGGGGCAGCGTCCCGGGAGCAGGCGCAGAGGTGAAACAAAAGCTGTTACCAATAGGTAAGCGTTACGTTATCGAGCCAGGTTTTGAAGGGCACGTGATTAGCGCGGTTGTCCATCTGGAAAGCTACATTTAACTCATTCGAGCCGGACCGTCTGGCTGGAAAACTCCAATTGAGATAGTGCTTCACGCCGTCCAGAGTGACGGCCACGTACGTCACCCAACCGCCATTGCGTTTGAATTCCCAGGTCAGGTGATGCCACTTGAAAGGCGTGGGCATGGCGCAGGGGATTCCCGTGGGCATCCAGTTGCCTGAGGCGTTACCCCAGACATCCCAGCGCCCTGCGGCGATGTTGCACTCCGTCCCAAAGATCCAACGCATCTGGCCGTTGGCCTGATTGTTATCAAACTCCAGCGCCTGTGCGTCCTGGGGGGTCTGCAGGTAAAAATCCAGGTCGTAACGTAGGTTGGTGGCCCAGTTCGCAGCTCCCAGCTGCTTCCACCAGAGCGCGTCCGCATAAGAGGCGCTGCTGGCCAGATAGAACACGCGGGAATCGCCGCTTAAAGAGGGACTGCCATTCCCTGAAAACGTAGCGATTGTAGCCGCTGGTCCACTGGCATTGATACCAGCACAAATGGTGCAGCTTTCCCAGCCGGACATCCTTTGAATCTGACCTTTCACTGTCTGTGCCGATGAACGAACGGATACGGCGGCCAAAAAGAACAGTGCCATGAGAATCAACAAGCCTTTCGATGCTTTTTTTACCATTACTCTTCTCTCCAGGGGGGTGGTTCTTTCAATCGCGGTTGTCCACGCGACGAAGGTGGAGAGTAACTATGCATCTACTCTGGTACAAGTGTTTTTGGCTTTTCCGAGAGAAAAGTTGAATTTGCGGATTAGTAGGTGATTAAGACCTCTGCTTAGTTCCATAAAAAGCGAAAGGAGCGGCCCTGAGATCGCTCCGTTTCGCATTTTTCTATTGCCAAGCGCGCTTATGAATTCGAGCTTGCATTGACCCGGCGCTCTTCTGGATCAAGAACTCTTAGCACTACCAGTACACAAGAGTCACTCTGTCCAGCCACGTTGAATATGCGTGCATGGCAAAATCACCGTCCATCTGGAAGGCCACATTCAGCTCATGCACACCGGAACCGCTGGCGGGATAGCTGCGATTGACGTAGTGCGTAACACCGTCATAGGTGAAACCCACATAGATAACGGCTGTATCAGTACGTTTGAATTCCCAGGTCAAATGGTGCCAGGTAAAGGCGGTTGGCACGGTGCAGGGAACCCCCGTGGACATCCAGTTGCCGGCGGCATTGCCCCACACATCCCAATGTCCAGCCTGGATATTGCATTGCGTGCCGTAGATGAATTTGTGAATGCCGTTGGACTGATTTGAATCAAATTCCAAAGCCTGCGCTACACCAGGATTTGTGAGATAGAAGTCGAGATCGTATTTGAAGTTGGCGGCTGTATCGACAGCGCCAAGCTGCTTCCACCAGATGACGTCTGAGTAAGGCTGCGTCCCGCTGATGCTGAATTTGGCAGAGATGCCGTCAAGCGAAGGAGATGACTGATTTTCCACCATGGAGTACACCGCGGCTGGTCCATTGGCATTGGCCCCGGCACAAACCGTGCAGCTCTCCCAGTTCGGCATCTGTTGGATATTTCCGTGGCCCGCCGCGCCTGCGGGAGGAGCAGGCAGTCCCGTAGGCGTAGTGCTTCCGCTCACAATAAGAGATAGAGGCGTTTTGAACACTGCGCCGCTTGAATCCCATGCTTGCACGATTACGCTGTGGCTGCCGGCCGACATGGCCACAGATGTATCAAGCTTGCTTGCCATAACCAAATAAACGCTGACGTTGTCCACATAGATCCGCATAGCCGTAATTGGAAGTGAGGAGGCGGCGGAGGCGACGAAGTGGACTGGAGATCCTGAAGTGGTTCCCGCCGCAGGGGAGCTTACTGTCACTCCCGCAAATGCGGTAGCGGCCAGGGCCATGGTCATGATCGCTGTTCGAATAGCGTTCTTCAATGCAATTACTCCTTCAGAGCTAAGGTCAAGTCTTTGAGGAGCAAAGGTTACGTGTTCATCTACTCTGGATGAATCAGGAGAGCTCTTAGATAAATAGGCTTTTGGTTCTTAGAGAGGATTACAGCGGCAATGAACCGCTAGGACGCGTGGTATAAGCCATTGGAGGAATATCGATGAAGAGGATTAAGGTAATCCCTTTACAGAAAAACGCCGGAATGCGGGCTGTGGAAAACTTTAATAGCAGCTTTTGTGCTTAAGCAACTGAATCTTCCACCGCAGCCAGCGCCTTGTCATTTGCAAAGCGCAAAGCAGGCTCCGCAACGGTCTTGGCACGATAAACTTTGTGGATCAGAAATAATGGCCGGTGCCGCACTTCATCGTAAATGCGGCCGATATATTCTCCCAGCAGCCCTGTACACACCAGCTGAATCCCGCCTAGAAACAATACTGTCAGTAGCGTTCCAATATGATTGGAACCAAATGCAGTCTCCACGGTAGTGAAATGAAAGAGCGCACTCCCTCCGGCGATGAGGGCAAGTGAAAGGGCCAACGCCAGCACCAGGCCGCCCAGGACCATCCCCAGACGCAACGGTTTATAGCTGAAGCTGAAGATTGCATCCATGGCGTATTTGAAAAGCTTGAGCAAAGTCTGCTTCGGTTCGCCTGCGGCGCGGTCGGCGCGCTCGTAATAAACAAACGCCGTGGGGAAACCCACCCAAGCGCGCAATCCGGGTAGATACCGGTTTCCCTCCTGCAGGCTGATCATCGCCTTGGCGGCCTGGCGGTCCAGCAAGCCAAAGATGCCGGCGTTCAGAGGGATTGGGAAATCCGAGATCAATCCCATGACCTTGTAGAACATCGGAAATAGATGGCTGCGAATTCCTTTCTCTGCGCGGCTCGTACGCTCGGCAATTACCACCTTCGCGCCGCCCTTCCATGCTTCTACCAACCGGGGCAAGACATCGGGCGGATCCTGAAAGTCGCCATCCATCAGCATAATGGCGTCACCCCGTGCTGTCTGCAAGCCGGCGGTGAGCGCCGGTTGATGGCCGAAATTACGGGAAAACTCCACCACCGCCACGCGAGGATCGCGGCGTTGAATATCCAGCAGCAGGGACAAGGATGAATCCCTGCTGCCGTCATTCACATACACGATCTCCCAGCTTTCTCCCGTTGTATCCAGTACCGCGCTCACAGCAGCATGAAAGGCGGTGATATTTTCTTCTTCGTTATAGATCGGCACTACGACAGAAAGCATGGTCCCAACTCCGTAACTGCTGGCACTTGGTGCATTGTTTGCCACCCGGCAACTTCCGCGATGGGCGGCTTAAGCTGCTTCGTTGCGGCTTATAGCTTCATTCTTGCTGGCCGCTTCTTTCAGGGCGGAAGTGACTGTGGCAGAATGCGCTCCTACCACATCAGGCCGTCCTATACTGTAGTAGTGCAGTCCTGCCTCTTCCATTGCTGCCGGCTTGAAAAGGTTTCTTCCGTCCACCACAATGGGATAGCGCAGCAGTTGTTTGATGCGTGCCAGATCAAGGGCCGCGAAATCTTCCCACTCCGTTAATACAAGACAGGCATCGGCGCCCTGCAGGGCTTCATAAGGACCATGGGCGAATCGAACAGCGCTGTTGGGGCCGAACTCTTCCGCCGCGCGCCCCATTGCCGCTGGATCATAAGCAGTAATTGCGCAGCCCTCCTTCAGCAATGACTTAATGATTCCAACTGCAGGAGACTCGCGCAGATCATCTGTTCCGTTCTTAAAAGCCAGGCCCAGGACAGCCAGTTTTTTGCCTTTCAGGGTCCAGAGCGCCTTGCGTACTTTGCGGATAAAGCGGTTCCGCTGCTCTTCGTTCACGCGGGCAGTCTCATCCAGCAGTCCGAAGTGGCAGCCGTTTTCACGGGCCACAGACCGGAAAGCCAGCAGGTCTTTGGGGAAGCAGGAACCACCGTAACCTACTCCCGGCGACAGGAACCGGCGTCCGATCCGTGAATCAGTGCCGATGCCTTCTCTTACCTGTTCCACATCCGCGCCTACGGCCTCACAGACGCTGGCTACGGCATTGATGAAGGAAATCTTCATGGCCAGGAACGCATTGGAAGCATGCTTGATCAGCTCCGCGCTCTTCGCGCTGGTCCGGATGAGATGGGCCTGAAAGGGCCCAGTGACCGGGCCGGGAATGGCGTCAGGATTCTTATAGTAGCTGCCGTCAGTCAAAGGTCCATAGGCCTGGGCCAGCAACTGCGCGCAACGATCCGTGTCAGCCCCTACAACAATCCGGTCCGGATAAAGGAAATCGGCCACCGCCGTGCCTTCTCGCAGGAATTCCGGGTTCGACGCCACATCAAACAGCTCTGCCGGGGCCCCGTTGAGCAGCATGATCTTGCGCACCCAGCTGTTGGTGTAAACAGGGACCGTGCTTTTTTCCACCACAACTTTGTAGTCATCAATGGCGCCGGCAATACCCTGGGCAACCGACTCAACATAAGAAAGGTCGGCGTCGCCATCGTCTTTGGGCGGTGTACCCACCGCAATGAAGATCAGCTGGCTATGGCGCACCGCGTCAGCCAGGTCACCGGTAAAATCCAGGCGCTTGCCGCGATGCCGCTCCAGCAGCTCAGGCAGAAATTTTTCATGTATGGGGCACTCTCCAAGCTTGAGCGCCGCTAGTTTGTGTTCATCGTTATCAACTAAAAGTACGTCGTGGCCTAATTCCGCGAAGCAGGCACCTGCTACAAGACCCACATAACCTGATCCCACAACTGCAATTCTCATCGAATCCCCAAATGAAATAGAAAGTTTTGCTCGGAGCGAACATAAAAAAGGTTCGTGAGCAGCTAAGGGAATTCGATGGCAGAACTGCTGCTAAGGATGTCACCTCTAAGGCGAATCAGCATAGCCAACGCTGAGATGACGATTCACATCATAGGAATGCGTAGAGCTGCTGATTGGTGGGACTCTTCTTGAAATCATGCCCATAAATTTGAATCAGCCAATAGGGCTTATGACCTCAGTTAAAAAAGCGTTGCTCCTGTACTCTCTGTTGTTCGTTGTGCTTTTGCTGCTTACAGGTTGTCAGGGCGTGGGCGTTGCTGGCAGTTCATCACCCACCCCCACTCCCATGCCCAGCCCGACTCCCGAAACTCTGCAGAGCGTCAACCACATCATTTTCATGATGCAGGAAAATCGTTCGTTTGACGCTTACTTTGGCAAGCTCAATGACTATCGGGCCAGTCTTGGACTCAGCCGCAGCGTGGACGACCTGGAAACCAACTTTACGAATCCGGCGGATGACGGAGACACGATCCGCAATTTCCATTTGCAAACCAGCTGCATCTTCAATACTTCGGCAGCGTGGCTGGAGTCACATGGCAATGCCAACCGGTTCGACCTGACGGACAGCGCGCCGGTCCTGCTCGATGGATTTGTCCATACTGCGGCGGGCGATGCAGTCAGTGGCAGCTTTGCAGATACCAAGGGCGTCCGCTCCATGGGCTTTTACACGCGGGACGATCTTCCTTCTCCTTACTGGTTTGCCACTCAGTTTGCCACTTCTGACCGCTGGTATTCGCCCGCCCCGGCACAAACAGAAGATTCCCGGCTTTACGCCATGGCGGCCACATCACAGGGTTTGGTCCATCCTCCACAGGAAAGCAATTCCGTGTTGACCGCACAAACCATTTTCCAATTACTGGATGCAGCCGGCATTTCCTGGAGAATCTACTCCGTAGACCGCCAGCCCGACGGCAGGCTGATCAGCACTCTCCGGAACTTCCAGCCTTATGCATCCACCAAGGAAGATCACATCGTACCCGTCGCGCAGTTCTTAACGGATGCACAGAACGGTACGTTGCCGCAGTTTTCTTACATCGAACCAGCGTTTCTATCTGGGCGCGATGAACATCCCGGCCAAACCGACAATCTACAGGCCGGTGCGCAGTTTATTGAATCTCTGTTGACAGGGCTCATAAACAGCCCTTCCTGGAAGGACTCAGTATTTATAGAAACCTTTGATGAAAACGGCGGGCTTTTTGATCATGTAAGCCCCATGATTGATGGCCGGCCCATCCAGGAGCTGACCACGGGACCTTCCGGCCAGACCATTGCCGCAGGACAATATCCCACCGACGCAACCGTTCAGCACGTGCCCAGCCCGGACGGCATCAAGCCTCGTGATCTGCGGCCTGGCGACCCGCCGGACGACTTTATTCGCAGTGGTTTCCGCGTGCCCTTGATGATTGTGTCGCCTTTTGCAAAAACACACTATGTTTCGCACACGCCCATGGACTACACCGCAGTTTTGAAATTCGTTGAAAAGCGTTTTAATTTGCCGCACCTGAACCAGCGAGACGCCGCACAGCCAGACATGGACGAGTTCTTTGACTTTGCCAACTCGCCCAATCTGAATCCAGGTACGCCTCCTCCCCAGGGCCTTGGCCTGGCTTGCGATGCCACCCAGGCATCAGGCACCAGTGGTACGCCATTCCCGCAGTAAGCAGACGAGAATTAACCTAATGCAATAGCCCCTGAGAGTTCGGGGGCTATGTTTTTTTGAGGGACTATGATTTCCGACTGAATACCATGCTGACGTTATTACCTGACAGATGTTTCAGAGCCGCATTTACCGCGATTCAGGAATGCTTGTGAGCCACCTGAATGTCTCCGCTTCTGGCACAAAAAAACAGGTAGCTGAAGAAGATGACGGCAATCGCACCGGCCAGTGAAAACTTCCATTGCCACGCCAGCGCCGAAGGGGAAATAAATCCCTCAATAAGCCCCGCCACCACCAGGACCGGGACCGTTCCCATCAGCAGCCGCACAGCTTCGCCGCCGGCTTCGGCCAGGGAATCCCGCCGCAAAAGCAATCCAGGAAAGAGCATTCCCTGAGCAATGCGCAATCCGGCGCCGCCTGCAATAAAAATGGCAGGCAGTTCCAGCACGCCATGGGGAGCCACAAAACTCCAGAGCGGCAGGCTCATATCGTTCAGCCAGCAGGCCGTGCCCACAATACCCATCATGACGCCATTGAAGACCATCATGAAGACCGTCCCCAGGCCTGCGGTAATTCCATAAGCAAAGCTCAGGAAAGAAACAGTGATATTGTTGGTCATAATGAAGCTGGAAGCCGCGGGAGCCACGCTCACCACGGAATCAGTCCACATTTTGTGTCGGTCAATGGTTTCCATCATGCGCGGACCAAGAAATAGCCGCATGTATTCGGGCCGGGTCAGGGCCAGCAGCATGCCGGCAAGACTCCCCAAAATAAAAAGCAGAAACGCCAGATTGATCAGGCGAAGATTTTCCCGGAAGATTCGGGGATACGTATTGCGGTAAAAATGCACAATCCCCCGGACACTCGATTTTTCTCCGGAATAGATGATATTGTGAGCGCGGGAGAGCAGAAGGTTAAGCGAACGGGCATAGGAACGTCCCGTGGAGTCTTCACGCAGTGCTGACAGGTCCGCGGCAGCCTGACGATAGAGCAATCCCAGTTCCTGCAGCTCCGTGCGGGTAAGTGATCGCAAACCGTCTTTCTGCACCTGTTCCAGCAGATGCTCCAGGCGCTTCCAGTGAATTTGACGCTTTTCCAACCAGTACGTGGAGATCATCGTGGCAACTGACAAGCTTACCATTGATACTCCGGAGCAGGTGCACCTGGAGTTCACGCTGGCTGGCATCGGCAGCCGTTTTATGGCTGCTTTTCTCGACGTGCTTATTGAGATCGCCCTTTATTTTGTGCTGTTTCTGCTTTCCTTGTTCTGGCTGGCGTCAGGGATACTTGACCATGGACGTTCCCTCTGGTGGAAAGCGTTCCTTTCTCTCGTCATATTTTGTATCAATTGGGGCTATTACGCGATTTTTGAATCGCTATGGAAAGGGCAAACTCCGGGAAAACGCTGGGCCGGCATCCGCGTGATCAAGGATTCTGGCCGACCCATTAATGCCTTTGAAGCAATCGCGCGCAATCTGGTGCGGGTGGTCGATTTTCTTCCCGTGTTTTACGGCATCGGGTTAGTCACCATGCTTTTGAACGCGAAACATCGCCGTCTGGGAGATTACGTGGCTGGCACTTTGGTGGTCCATGAGAGTTCTGACCGGGATTCCGGAATCTTTTTCAATACTCCGGCGTCAACCGAGTTCACGCTGCATCAGGCCGCTGCTCTAACCCCACAGGAGGCAGAGCTGATAGAAACTTTTCTGGCGCGGCGGCTGGCCATCCCTCTGGAAGTACGCCGGATCAGCGCACAACGTATTACCGATATGATTGCTGCGCGGTTGAATATTCCTGCCGAATCCCGCCCTTCCGACAATGAAAACTTCCTGGAGTTGATTGTCCGGGAATTCAGAAGCCGGGGCCAAGTCCGGTAAGCAAAGGCCGGCTTTTCGCATGGATTGTCTTGTAAATAGACCAGCCGCAAATGTTTCATGTTCACGGATGTCATTTTGGCCATGGAAACCGCTTCTGTTGGCGATCTGGCCGGTACAGGAGGAAAATCCAAGGGGAACAATCACGCGACGGGGATGTTTCCGTACAATAGTAAAGATAGAGTCTGGCTGCGGCGCGCCCAGCATCCACCCCTGGTGAAAATACGTGTGATGAAATTCTGCCAGGATTGCAAGCACATGCCCGAACCTTTAAGGTAAACAAACGGCATGCACTAATGATTGTGCCCTGCGGCTTGGGTTTCGCCGTTTTTCTGTGGTACTTTAGCCCCAATTGCACTCATTTGCGGTTCCCACGGCACTGGAAAGGCTGCCCTTCGGTTCACGGATTTTATGGCACTCGGGTTTGGCTTCAACAAAGTTAAGATCATGGCGCAGGCGGAGAAGTTTGTCCAACAGGGCAAGCTTTCCAATGCCATTGCCGAATACGAGAAGGTCATTAAGGAAGACCCAAAAGATCTTACCGTCCTGAACACAATTGGCGACCTTTATGCCCGAGTGGGCAGCAACGACCAGGCCACAGTCTATTTCAAAAAAGTAGGCGACTATTACGCCCAGGATGGCTTTACCGTAAAAGCCATTGCCATTTACAAAAAGCTGACCAAGCTCAGTCCATATAACACTGAGAACACCAGCAAGCTGGCCGAACTCTATAGCCAGCAGGGGCTTTATAACGATGCCCGCGTGCATTACATGCAAGTGGCCGATCATCTCCTGAAATCAGGAGACCATAATCAAGCGGCCCGTATCCTGCAGAAAATCCTGGAGCTTGACCCCGAAAACACGCAAACACAATCCAAACTGGCAGACCTGTATAAAAAGCTGGGCAAAAAGGACGAAGCCCGCAACATTTATTCCAGCGCTGCTGAATCGCTCTATGCCCGTGGATCTTATGCCGCCGCTGAAGAAGCGCTAAATCATGTTCTGGAACTGGATCCAAAGAACACCGCCGCACTCCTGCTGCGCGGCTTAATTGCCGTGGATGCCGGCGATAGCCATGCTGCTGTTACCTCTCTGGAGCAGGTTACTGATCTGAACAGCCGTCCGGACGGGCTACGTGCTCTGTTGCGGGCCAAATTGCAAAGCGGCAGCACGAACGGCGTGGAAGACGTTGCCGACAAGCTGCTCTCCTTGCACAATGACGCCACGGGCATTACCACAGTGGCCCAGTGGTATGTGACCAACAATCAAGCGGAAAAGGCCCTGCGACTCTATGAAAAATATGCTGAACGCCTTTTTGCCGGTAATCCGCAGGCATTGCAGGACACACTTTCTCCCCTGACCAGCCGGGTCAGGGACAACCCTGCCGCATTCGCCATTTTGCAGCGGCTGCTGCACCAGGATGGCGATAACGCCCAGACAGCGGAAATGCTTGAGCTACAGGCCAATGCGGCTGCCCAAAAGGGCAGATACGCGGAAGCGCGCGATCTTTACAAGAAGCTCTCTGAAATAGAGCCGGCAAATGTGCTTCACGCCCAGAATTACAAGCAGATGCTGGCCAAGCTGGGTGAAGATTCCGCCACCCGCATCCTCACTCCAGAGGAAGCTGCCCAGGCGTTTATGGTGGAAGAACTGGACCAGTCTGCGCCAGCCGTACACCAGAGTTATGATCCACCCACGGAAAAGGCAATTGAAGCAGCGCTGACGGACGCCGAGCTGTACGTCTCGTACAACGTGCCTTCCAAGGCTATTCCTCCCCTGGAAGCCGCCCTGCCATTGGCCCCGCAGGATGTCAACTTGAACCAGCGGTTGGCCAGCCTTTATGTGCGGTCAGAGCGCTTTGCTGATGCAGCGCGCCTCTACCAAAACCTGAGCGACATTTACAAGGAGCTAGGGCATCCGACCGAATCAGCTCGCTACCTTGAAGCCGCCAGACGGTATAACTTGCGCGCTCCAGCTGCACAGGCTGCACCGGCCGCTCCGTCCGCGCCTGCATCTGCACCGGCCAAAGCGGCATGGCCGCCTCCGGTGGAACCCGCTGCCCCGCTGCATGCGACGGTTGAAGAAATTCCCATCGAAGTGGAGGAAGTAGGCGCGGCTCCTTCAGTGAAGGAATTCACGTTTGACACACCCGAAATCATCGCAGAACAGGAACTGCCGGTTGTACCGCTGGAGCCGGTTCGCATAGAACCGCCGGTTGCCAGGGTTAGTCCGCAGCCAGCCGCCGCTCCACCGCCAGCGCCAGCACCTCCGCCTCCACCTGCACCTGCTGAACCCGCCCAGGAGATTGATATCTCCACGGAATGGGAAGACATGATTGAGGTTGAGCCGGTTGCAGCAAAAACAAAGTTGCCCGTTCCGCCTGCGCCGCCGCTCGAGATACCTGTCCCTCCGGTGGCAATTGAGCCTGAACCTGAGTCGGCCACTCCTGATCTGGCAGCACAAATCGAGAACAAAATTCAGGAAATCCGTTTCTACATCACGCAAGCAATGTGGGAGCCAGCCAAGGCGGCCATTCTCGATCTCACGGAGCTGTCTCCGGATGCTCCTGCAATCACAGAGCTGATAGCCGCTGTCTCCGCTGGCCAGGGGAAAGCTGCACAGCCACGGCCAGAAGCGCCTGCGCCATTGCCTCCCATTCAGGTCCCCATTCAGATCAAAGAGACGCCAGTTAAGATCGTGGATCGGCCTGTAGTTCAGCCAGCGCCTCCGGTGCCTCCGCCGCCTCCGCGCCGTGAACCACCCGCTGCTCCTCCAACGCCGCCCGCACAGCAATACAATGTTCCACCGGCTAAGGCAGCGACTGTACCTATTGACCTGGATGATGTCCTTGAACTTGAAGAGCGGCCCAAACCTCAGCCTAAGCCTCAGCCAATAGCGCCTCCGCCAACTCCTGCGCCTGCACCCTTGGCATCTGCACCCTCGACAGAAGACATTCTCGGCGACTTTGTTCTGGATCTGGAAGAATCAGAGCTGGCCGACTTTGCGCCCAAGCCTAAGTCTCAGCCGGCAGCCAAGCCGGCTTTCGTTCCCGCGCCGCCGCCATCCCCAGCGCCGGTGGTGCAGCACAGCATCAACGGTGATCTGCAGAATTCTGAGACGGCCCAGGAACTTTCTGACATTCTTGCTGAACTGCAGGAAGATACGGCAATAGAGGAAACAGATGAAGACCCTGAAACACACTACAACCTCGGCATCGCATTCAAAGAAATGGGTTTGCTGGATGAAGCCATAGGCGAATTGCAGAAGGTTTGTCGCGCCGTGGACCGTGGCGTAGAATTCTCACAGCCCATCCAGGCGCTTACCTGGCTGGCCCAATGCCTGGTGGATAAGGGTGCTCCGGAAGCGGCCGTACGGTGGTATCAGAAGGCTCTGAAGTTGCCAGGCCTGGAAGATAGCAGCCGCTGCGCCATTTATTATGATCTGGCGACGGCCTTTGAGGCTGCCGGAGATAAAAAATCCGCTCTGGCCAATTTGATGGAAGTCTACGGCTCAAATATCGATTTTCGAGATGTGGCCAGCCGCATCAAGGCCCTAAAATCGTAAAATCTTCCTTTGCGTCACCTGAATCCGAAACGATCCGATTATTTGTCTTGAAGCTTACTCCCGCTAATATCGAAAATTCCACTCCGGCGCCGCCGCCCCGGCCTGTGCAGGAGAGCGCTGCCGAAATGCCGGTTTGGTTGCAGCGGGTTTTTATCGTGGTCTATGTTTTATTCTGCATCGAACTGGGCCTCGTCCTGATTGTGCTGCCCTGGACGGGCTACTGGTTCACCGGCACTGGGCTTCTGCACTGGCCCGCCCTGCACCGTCTGCTGCAAGAGGGCTTTGTCCGTGGAGCAGTCTCTGGACTCGGCTTTCTTGATATTTGTTTAGGTATCCTTGAAGCGGTACGTTATCGTGACCGCCGCTGACACAGTTTTCTGACAAGCTCACTGCTCTGAAGGCACATGGCAAACAGTAATAAAAAACCGAGTCCAGACGAAGGCACGCCGGAGCTGCTTCCGGCCCCCCTTGCTTACCTCAATCCAGATTTTCTAAACAGTCCGGATGGCCGGCTTCTGCGTATTCTCTCTGAATACTCTGAACCGCTCTCGCGCTTTCGCCGCGAGAAAATCCAGGACACAGTCGTGTTCTTTGGATCGGCGCGCTTCGCCAGCCTGCCTGACGCTCAAAACGCCCTCACCATCCTGGAGAAACCCGGCTCTGCCCGCCCAGCTTCTCCGCAGGCGCAACCCGGAAGCAATGAACCTGACGCGCTTCAGGCAGCGCTCAAACGCGCCCACGCTTCTGTGGCCATGGCCCGCTATTACGAGGAAGCCCGGCGACTGGCCCACATGCTTACGGAATGGACACTCACACTGCCGGGCAAGCGCCGCCGTTTTGTTGTAACTTCCGGCGGCGGCCCAGGGATTATGGAGGCTGCCAACCGCGGCGCGCGCGAAGCTGGAGGCAAGACCATCGGCCTAAACATCCGGCTGCCGTTTGAGCAGTATCCCAACCAGTACATCACGCCCGAACTGAATTTTGAGTTTCACTACTTCTTCATGCGTAAGTACTGGTTCGCTTATCTGGCCAAGGCCCTGGTTGTGTTTCCCGGAGGGTTTGGCACTCTGGACGAGCTATTTGAAATCATGACGCTGGCCCAGACGCACAAGCTCGCCAAAAAAATCCTGGTCATCATCTATGGCAAGGAATACTGGAACAGCGTGTTGAACCTGGAAGCGCTGGTGGACCATGGGACCATTTCTCCTGAAGATGTGAACGGTTTCACCATGGTGGATACACCGGAGGAAGCTTTTGAGGTCTTAAAAGAGGGGCTGACCAAGTACCACCTCCAGCAGCAGCCATCCCGCCCCGCGGCGGAGGAAGGCCCGGAAATCGCTAAGACGCTGCCTTAAGCATAAGTGCTTTGTGGAAACATGCGTGTTATGCCGTTTTCTTTTCCAACAGCTCAACTTCCTTTTCCACCTGCTTGATTTCGACACGATCCTTGCGGATATCGAGACGTAGATGAGCGTAGATGCTCATGTACTGGTTGGCCACCCACACCAGCGCAAAGCCGCCGATCAGGTAGCCACGCCAGTCATCAAAGAGCAGCTTGTACCGGGTGAGGATCAAGAAACACGCTGTTACGTAATGGCTAAAGCAATATT
>DAHUXF010000089.1 GCA_027307295.1 Acidobacteriaceae bacterium | reverse complement strand
CAGAAACGCCGCGTCATATCGATCAATTCGGGATCAGGCCCGTGATCGAGCGACACTTGCTCGGGTTCCAACGCCATGCCGCAGATCGGGCAGCTTCCCGGAGCATTGCGCACAATCTCCGGATGCATGGGGCATGTGTACTCCACGGTTTCCGGTTCCAGAGCCATACCGCATTTCGGGCAGGCGCCCGGCTTACTCTCGCGGACCTCGGGGTCCATGGGGCAAACGTATGTGACAGTTCCCTTCCGGGCCGTAGATGCTTCTGGCGCTTTGGGCTTGGCGGGACTTAAACCCGCAATCTGCACCATGGGACCGGCGGGCGCTCTGGGCGCCAGATATTTTTCAGCATCGGCGTTAAACCGTTCCTTACAGTGTGAACAGCAGAAGTAATACTTCTTTCCCTTGTATTCCGCCGAATACTCCGCGCTGGCCGGATCAACGTCCATGTGACAAACGGGATCTTTCACCGTGACGGTTTCTGGATTCATTACTCCTCAATACTACCGGGCATGTCTGTAAAAGAGATCGGTCAACTCATCATACGTCCGCTGCACCTGCTTGGGATCGCCCGTGAGGAGGGCCTCCGTAGCGCAGTGCTGCAGATGGTTCTTCATGAGTATGCGCTCCACAGCCCGCAGCGACTCATGGATGGCCGACATCTGGTTCAGCACATCAGGACAATACCGCTCCTCTTCGACCATTTTCTGTATGCCTCGGACCTGTCCTTCCACGCGTCGCAAACGAAGCAGCAGGTTTTGTTGCTCGCCAGGATCGTGCTGGGCCGAGCGGCGGGTTTGTTTACTGGTTTTCTTGCCGGGCATCTCTTATTCTCTTGTATAAAGATTATTTATACACTATACCCCTATAGAGTATATTGCTAAAGAGGCGACCCAGACAGGTCGTACCCGGCAGTGCGACACCATCCGTCTGTGGCAAAAAGATAAGAAGGTATCAAGTGCGCGACGCAGAGGATTTTCTAAGTCACCATTCTTCGTCTATATTTATTGCAGAACTTACAGAGGAGCATCATGACCCTGCTTGATGTGGTTTTCAAATACGGAACACCGCCGGGTGAAAAAGAGATGATGGCGCTAAACAATGCCTGGGAGGTCTACGGTGTCCGGAAGATCAAGTTTGACGTGAAGGAGAACACCATCCGTGTGGAATATGATGCCTCCCGGCTCAATGATGGTGAAATCGCAGGCATTCTGCGCCGCGCCGGAGTGGACCTGCGGGAAAAAGTGCAATTGGTATAAGGCCAGAAACTCAGCAAGAATAATCTACTGATTCACGGCTGTTCCCTTGCTCTGTGGGGCCATTTCGGGCCACCCAAAAATGCAACGAGGCACTTTCGAGGGATCTCTGGCCGTTAGATCCATTCGAAAGCGCCCCGATGCGCGCCACTTCGTCTGCTGTTTGTAATTGCACCCTCCATGCCATTCTCTCAGTAATGAAAATAAAAGAGTTAGCGGCAGCTTAGGCTTCTATAGAAGGTAGTAATTCCCTGTTCTTGAAATTTTTTCCCAGTGGATTCTTCCCGGTAATACCGGGCCGTGAATATTACCTGGCTGCAATCCTTTTATCGCTTTATGCTACAAGACATTGGACAGCAAATACTTAGCAAAGCCTGGCATGAATCCGGAAGGCGCCGGTAAGGCGGTACTTCTTAAGCCCGGACGACTCACATGGAGATAAAAGGAGATTCCTGAAATGGCACACTTCGATCCTAGAATCATCAATGCAAATCCTCGCTCATTTTCCGCCGCAGCTCTGGTGGGCCTTGTACTGGTCCTGTTGCTGATATTGGTCTGGTGTTCAGTCGCCTATGTGCCTCCCGGAAGCGCTGGAGTGCTGACTTCATTCGGGCGTGTCACCGGGGAGATTCTGCCGGAAGGAACGCACTTTGTTTCGCCGTTCAAGATCAACCATGTGCTCACGGTCCGGACCCAGACGCAGGAAGAGCATACGTCCACACCGTCACAGGAAGGTTTGAATCTGGAAATTGACACTTCCCTCATCTATCACCTGAACTGGGGCAAGGCCGCCAATGTATTCCAGAGCATCGGGACCAATTACGCCTCCACCATCATTGAACCGAACCTGCGTTCCATCATTCGCGACACCACGGCCGGCCATTCTGCCAATACGCTTTATTCCAGTTCACGCAAGCAGGTGGAAGACGAAGTCATGCAGGGACTGAGAACGGCTTTGGAGCCGCGCGGCATTGTGATTGAGAACGTGCTGCTGCGCGATATTCAATTGCCGCATGCTCTCAGGGCGTCGATTGAAACCAAACAGCAGGCCGAGCAGGAGTCTCTGGCCATGAGCTTCCGCCTGCAAAAGGAGCGGCAGGAAGCGGACCGCAAACGGATTGAAGCGCAAGGCATTCATGACTTCCAGCAGATCGTGGCCCAGGGCATCAGCGCGCAACTGCTGCAATGGAAAGGCATTGAGGCCACAGAGAACCTGGCCAAGAGCCCTAATTCCAAGATCATCATTATTGGCAACGCCAAAAATGGTTTGCCGCTGGTGATGTCGCAGTAACGGGGACTTTACTTCAGCGCAAACAGCGCATTGATGTGAGCGTTGATGGTCACCGTCTGCGGCGTGAACTCCGCTGTGGACGGTGGCGTGGCCATGGGCGCGGCGGACGCCATGCTGGCCCTGTTCATCACAAGGGGCACGATGTTGGGCTGGTTTACATCCACCGATGCGTAAAGCAGCTCGCCCAGGCTGCGCCCGCCGGCAACCGCTACAGCATTGGCCTGGTTACGTGCTTTCTTCAGCCCATCTTCAGCCGCTTTGGCCTTGGCCTGTTCAATATCTTCCAGGGTATAGGAGAGCGACTGGTTCTGCGTATCTTCAATGGCAGCAAGCTGTTCGGTAAGCACTCCAACTTTGGAGAAGTCATGCAGCTTCAACGTCACGTCATTGACCACTCGGTATCCCAGGACTCTGCGCTTTGGGTCTTTCCAGTCATAGACCGGCTGCATCTGGTAAAAACCAAATTGGGCGGTCTTTACGTCAATCGCATTGTTTTTGAAGACCTGACGGACCCGTTCCACTGCAACCGCGGCTTTGTCATAGGCTGCGCGCGAAGTATCTTGTTGCGCGGCAATGTCCAAACGCAGGACAGCAGTGTCCGGGGCCGCTTCAAATTTTCCGTCCGCGCCGGCATAGACCGTATTTAATTGAACCGAGGCCGTTGCAGGAATTTGGGCGCAAGCGAAACTACCCCATGCCACCATTCCGCATAAAATACCGATCATTGTCTTCATGAAAACCTCTTTTCCGATATTAACACCCGGCCATTATTAAAGTTTTCCGAGATCCGGACTTCAAATTACGCCCTTGTCAAAACAATGCAGGGATCATGTATGCTATTACGTTGTTGAAAGGAGCTATATGAAGCGTTTTGCAGTATTCTTTTTCACCCTGATCATGCTCTCACTGTTAGCGATGGCCGCAGATTCAGGACAGACTCCCACCATTGGCAGCAAAGCACCCACTTTCAACCTGCCGAATCAGGAAGGTGGACAAATCTCTCTGGATCAATTCAAGGGCAAGTGGGTTGTACTGTACTTCTATCCTAAAGACTTCACCTCAGGCTGCACCGTGGAAGCCCATAACTTCCAACGCGACATCGAGAAGTACACTGCAAAAAATGCGGTCATTCTTGGCGTGAGCGTGGATACCGTGGATTCTCACAAAGGCTTCTGCGCCAAGGAAGGCTTGAACTTCAAGCTCCTGTCGGATGCATCGCATGAAGTCACGCAGAAATACGGGTCCGTCATGGAATACAACGGCATGACCCTGGCTGCGCGCAACACATTCCTGATCGATCCTTCTGGGGTCGTCAAGAAAGTCTATTTGAAAGTAAACCCCTCCAACCACAGTGAGCAGGTACTTGCTGATTTAGATGAGCTTCAGCCTAAGAAATAACAGATCGCCGCGTATGATTCCATTCCAGTTGGCCAGGCCCAAAAGCTAATGCCGGTTTCAGTGGAAGCTGAAGCCCGCCGCGGACTTTCCTCCCGGCGGGCGCTTTTTTTGCTGTCCATGGCTGAATTACTGGCCATGTCATTGTGGTTTACCGGCACGGCTGTGATTCCACAGATTACCGCCCTATGGCATGCTGACCTGGCTTTGGGCTCCTGGCTGACCATCGCCGTACAGATCGGGTTTTCGCTCGGCGCTGTTATCTTTGCTTTATTCAACCTCCCGGACGTTTTTAGCCCAGTCAAAGTCCTGGTCTTCTCCGCTCTGGCTGCAGCGGCTGTGAACGCTGCGTTTGTCTTTGTGGCGGCAGATCCGCTGAGCGCAATCCTGCTGCGCGGGGCCACCGGATTTTTTCTGGCTGGCGTATACCCGGTAGGAATGAAGATCATTGCCGGATGGTTTCAACGAGGACGCGGGCTGGCGCTGGGAATTATGATTGGCGCCCTTACCGTGGGTTCGGCTGTGCCGCATGCGGCGAATTCCATCGGCGGTATCCCCTGGCGAGGAGTGGTTCTGCTGGGTAGCGCACAGGCTGTACTGGGAGCGTTGATTGTTGCTTTTGGCGTTCGTGAAGGTCCCTTCGCCATGCCGCAATCGCGCTTTGATCCCGCGCAGATTCTTGAGATCGTTCGCAATCGCTCCTTGCGGCTGGCCAATCTGGGCTATCTGGGACACATGTGGGAGCTATACAGCATGTGGGGATGGATTGCCGTGATCTTCGCCGTTTCTGCCGGCTGGTCGCGCAATACATTTGAAGCGATGGCGGCTTTGGCCATTGCCATTGGAGCCATTGGCTGCATATGGGCTGGCGCTGCCAGTGACCGTCTGCAAGACCAGTCGGCTACAACCCGCGTGGCGCAGCGCGCCTGGGTCACGATCATCGCCATGGCCATCAGTTCGGTTTGCTGTCTTCTTGCTGCCGTGGTGTTGCACCGGCCTGTTTTGCTTATTCCGCTTTCCATGATCTGGGGGATTGCTGTTATCGCGGATTCCGCTCAATTTTCCACCATTATCAGTGAAGTTTCCGACAAGAATTACGTGGGCACGGCGCTTACATGCCAGGTGGCTGTGGGATTTCTGCTGACCGCTGCCGTCATACGTCTTATGGCAGCTATCGCGTCGCACTATGGATGGCAATGGGCCCTGGCCAGCATGGCGCTGGGACCGTGGCTTGGAATCTGGGCCATGAGCGGCTTGCTGCATCCCCGCCGGGCGGCGGTTCCGCGCTGATTTTCCAGCACTTATCGCACATTTCATCGGTTTCAAAAAAGCGCGTCACTTTTTCCGGCAAATAGGGTTAGAATGCGCAGAACATTTTCACTTTACATCGGGAGTGAGAAATCATGCGCGGGAAGCTATTCCTGGTCTTGATTGCTCCGCTTGTTCTGAGCACGTGTTCGTTTGCGCAAGCCGGCTCATTGCATGACCTGCGTGCCGATGAGCAACGCTTGCGTCAGGAAGAATACCAACTCGACCGTGACCGCGATCAATTGCGCTTTGACCGCCAACATCATGCGCCGCCCGGCCAAATTCGCGCCGATGAAGCCCGTATCCATAGTGACCGCTATGAGATCAAGAGACTCCGCGGAGACATCCGGCGTGACCGCAGGCTCCGCCGGCGCTACCGTGCGCAATTCTGACTGGCGGAATCCCTGCTAAAATACGGCCCAGCCTAAAGAAGTAATCCAGACAAAAGCAACCGGACATGCCGTGCATGATGACTCTGCGTCTGGATGGTTCAGAAAGAAATCCAAAACGTGCTAACGATTTCCGGCAAAAATGTGCCTGAAGCAAAGCAATTTACTACCCACGGGAACATGGGACGGGCCCTATGGTTTGTCGCGTTGGCAGCGTTGCTCACCAGCGGGTTTTACTTCTGGCATTTTGACAATATTTTCTATCCAGACTCAGTCAGCTACATTGCTCCGGCAAAGAACCTGCTGACCAGCCACGTATTTAACGGTCCTGATGGAAAACCTGAAACGTTTCGCACACCCGGCTACCCACTGATCATGGTGCCGTTTCTATGGGCGCACCTTGACCTTAAGTCGGTGGTCGTCTTCCAGCATTTATTACGTATTTTGATTATTTTAGGCACCACGGTTTTTACGTTCAGCTTTACCAAAAATCGACGATTAGCGCTTATCACTGCGGTGATCCTTACTATTGATTTTCCCTTCCTCGAAGCAGCCCACTCGATTCTTACGGAGATGTTATTTACCGCGATACTGGCGACCGTGTATTGGATACTCTGGAATAAGGCCAACCAGCCGAGGAGTTCCAGCGCCAGCTTTTTGACGGCGGGTATGCTGGCAGGCATGTCGGCGCTCGTTCGACCGATAGGCCTATTCTTCTTTTTGCCTGCCCTCGTGTTTATCGCACTCTTTGTCCCGCGTCTCAAGCTTCGTGCATCACTGATGTTTCTGGCAGGATTTCTCTGCTTTCCGCTGGCGTGGGCAGCACACAATCAGCACACGGTTGGCAGCTTTACCGTAAGTACCGTTTCCGCTTTCAATGCTTTAGAGTATCGCGCAGCCGGGAGCCTTGCCGCGGAGCGCCCCGGCGATTTCCGCGCGAATTTCCAAAAGGCTCAAACAGAACTAGAAGACGAGTCCTGCCTGGAAATGCAGCGCACTTATTCGCGGTTGTGCTCTCAGGTGACTCTGGTGGAAAAGTCAGGTTATTACTCTCGCCTCGCCCGCACGATCATACTTCAGCATCCACTCGGTTATCTGAAGGCAGCCGCCAGGGGCGCTTCTGTGATGATGCTGGATGGAGGCCCCATCACGCTCTCCGGACTCGCGGGAACGAACTGGCCGACCGGCATGCGTGTGCTGATGATTTATACACTGCCCGTCCTGATTCTTGCGCTTTATGGTCTTGTCACGACCTGGAGGGTGAACCGGACCTTCTTCGTACTAGCGATGCTGGTTATAGGATACTTCGTGATCATTTCTGCTGGCCCTGAAGCCTATGGGCGGTTCAGAGTGCCCTTTCTCCCTATCTATGCGATCTTGGCTGCGACTGGTCTTGATTCAATCATCACACGTTTTCTTCCACATTAGCCTTTGCCGATGCGGCGGAGCGAGCCGACAGTATTCACAAGAAAGAGTCACAGTAACAGCCACAGTGGTTGGCAGGACATCTATTTTTTAACGTTTACTCGAAACAAGATTTGCTTGTGCGCTCCCCCGTTTTAAGCAGCAAGGGGGTAATCGATGGAATTGTGGAATCAAAAAGGCTGTTTCAAAGCTCGATTGGATCAGCCACCCATGCTTGAGAATGCCGCGCCAACCAGCTTGGCCAAAAAATACCAGGCGGCTACCGTGCCGATGGCGGTGCCCATCTTCAATTTCTTCTTGGCGTTCAAGGCGAAGCCGATCCCTACCAATGCCACCATCCAGAGGCCTAAAACATCGAGCGAGGACAAGGCTACCAGGAGGAATCTTGAGGTAGTGTGCGGATCCATGAAATAGGCCGGGTTTGTGCCCACTGGACTTTCAACTCGGAACCCTTCGGGGTTGCCAAACGAAACGGCAATTATACTTAAGACTGAGGAAACCAAACTACCTGGGAGCCAACCGTACATGACGATGGCCATGGACCGGCCAAAAGAAATCTCCGCCGCCGTGAGGAAATTAAACGTTCCCCAAAGCACGACAGCCGTAATGAGTGCAAGGAAAAGAGTGAAGATTGGGCCGGCGTAGCCGCTGTACTTGGTGAAGGTTGCAACATTGGCCGCCATGCGGGCCTGTTGCTCTGGTGGCTGTGCTTGGAACTGCCTGCTGTTAGCGACGAAGTTTTGCGCGATTTGGTCAAAACCCACCTTCTTGTCAACCATGACCCAGAAGGCGATAGCAAAAAAGGAGATGAGCAGCCATGGCACCCACCAACTGGCGTTGCGGCGGATGTCCAGGAACGTCTTGGAGGGTGCGGCGAAAGTGTTGATGATGCGCGCGGGCTCGGAGAGGACGGGCTGCGCGGACTCGGCGTTTGGCTCAACTGCAGTAACGATCGGAGGAGTCGGGGTGCTCATTCGAAATTTCCTTCGCAAAATTTCTTTTTTAACCCTGAAAACTGCAAGCATCGTACACGGATGTTTCTCCCTTGGCAACGTTAAACAATAAATGCCAATCTCCGTCTCCCGGGTCATCAAGCTTGTCGCCTACTTGTCGCGTATTTATAAAGTTAAGGGGATAAGGGAAGCTTCTCTTAATTAGTTCTTGACTCAGGAGTACATGATGTGTAACATTCGTGCCCGTTGAATGCTGTTACATTCAACCTAAGGGCCCCGGTGACTGCTGTACATTCAAGTGAAAGAAGGATAGAACATGTCAACTGGTACTCTGGATCTGAGTTCGTTCGATCTCAATGTCAACGACCTCGGCGACTTTGCTGATCTTCAAGTTGTTTCTCTTGGCGATGCGATGGCGATGCCGGAGACTGGTGCCTCAAGCGGCATCAGTTCCTGCAACTCCTGTTCTTGCTGCGCATCCACTTCGTGCTGCAGTGTGAACATAGCCTAAACAATTTGCGGCGCCGGCCATATTTCAGTAGTCGGCGCTGCTTCAGCTTTTCGGATCGTTGCAACTGTGGATCTGACACAAAAGCCTACCTCCCTTTTGACCGTGAAACTGCAAGTTAATGTGAAAACTGCAAGGATCGTACACAAAAACTGCAAAGATCGTACTCAGATGTTCCCCTTGGCAACGTTAAACAATAAATGCCATTCGCACTCTCCCAGGCCATCAGGCTGTCGCGTATTTTAGAAAGTTCGGGAACAGGAGAAGCTCTTCTTAAATTAGTGTCTGTTTCGGGGATGTTGCAAAACTTTTCGCCCTCCAGGCGAAGCATTTTTGGTAGGGGGCTACTTGGCTTACAGCTCCGGCACCATTACCAACAAAATGACTGAGAGTACATTTGACGAACAAAAAGACGAGCAGGTTGTGGATAGCAGTCGATTTTCAATCGACAGTCCTGGCCACCTTGCGGCTTTTATAGCCGAGGGTTGTTTAGTTCTTGACTCAGAGGTACACCCCGTGTAACATCCCTGCCCGTTACATGCTGTACATTGAACCTAAGGGCCCCAGCAAACATCTTCAGCTTCTTCTTGGCGTTCAAGGCAAAACCAATCCCTGCCCAATGCCACCCATCCAGAAACTTAAACACGAACAAGAACAATGCTACGACAAACGCTACCAAGAAAATCTTGGGGTAGTGTACGGATCCATGAAATAGTCCGGTTATTTCTTGACTCAGGAGTACACGACATGTAACATCCATGCCCGGTGAATGGTCAATACTGTACATTCAACCTAATGGGCCCGGTTACTTGCTGTACATTCAACATAAGGAAAGG